>JACQFZ010000026.1 GCA_016199745.1 Gammaproteobacteria bacterium | reverse complement strand
TTGCAGGCGGCCGCGTCTGTCCTCATCAAGATTCTCGTTTCTCAATTCGTTCTTGATGGAACCGACTTCACCAGCGAGCGCAAATCGAATGTAAGAAACGTCCTTGAATTCCAGCATCACCGGAGTATCCGAGGCTGTACCTGGATATGGTCCAGCCTCGGGATTGGTAGCGTCGCGCAGACCGAAGGCTTCTCTTTCCGCTCTAAGAAAATCATAGAGAAGCTGGTGCTCGTACCAATACAAGTTATCCGCTAGCTCGCTGAATTCGTCGTCGCCAAGAACATGAACACCTCGATCATGCTCATCAAACTGGTGCTTGATATGCGCTATTTCGTGTTCGAGCGCTACACGGATAGCGGCGACTTCCTTCTCAATCAGAACTTCCATTTCCGTCGCAGAGCAATTTGCGGTAGCTGACGGAGCTTAGGGGCCATGGCTTCGGTCGTGCGAAAAACATCGTACAGTTCGGTATACAGCGCTAAATCATTTTGCAGGCGGCGGCGTTTAACTTCATCGAGGTTTTCGTCCTGCAATTCGTTTTTGATACAACCGACTTCGCCACCAAGCGCAAACCGTATATAAGAAACATCCTTAAATTCGAGTATCACCAGAGTATCCGCCGCCGAACCGGGATACGGTTCGGCGTCAGGATTAGCGGCATCTCGGAGACCGAACGCTTCTTTTTCAGCTTTTTGAAATCGATCTACGCGGGACTCATAAAAATATATCCCATCTGCGATTTCACTGAATTCATCGTCACCCAATGTATGGATGCCACGATCATGCTCATCGAGCTGGTGCTTCATATACAAGATTTGATGCTCCATCGCGACACGGATAGCGATGATCTCCTGGAGCTTAAGTTCTTTGACTTCACTCATAACGGTCGGGCATAGCGCTCAAGTAACGCAAGTCTTCGTTGCAGCTCTTTTCTCAATATATCTTCTGCTGGTTGTAATGCGTAATGGGTGAGCCCTCTAAAGGGCTCCAAATCCTTGGCAATTATAATGCCAGGTGGGATAGGTGTTTCACGAGGCAACAGGTACCAGCACTCATTCTTTTTTAACGCAAGCTTCGGATTCGGACCGTCAAACAGTGAGACACCGCCTGACAGGCGCAACGCATACAATAGACCATTTTCTTGATAGGTAATGATTTCATCCGTTTTAGGCCCCATTGTTCCGTCGCGATTCCTTTTTAACATCGGCCGGAAATCTTCATGGTAGCGAATGATTTCAATCGTGGTTTCGTACTTTATTTGCCCCCCTTCCTCTTTTTTAAATACCCCCTTGCGGAAAACAGCATCCACATCAAAATATTCGAGATAAACAACAGGTCGTGCCGTCGCCTGCCGCTTCTGATAACGTGCAATCGCCTGCTCTTTCGTGTTTTGTATTGGCTGATTAACGAATTGCGGAAGACATATTCAGCAAACACATCCGCACCCGAGCCGGTACCGGTTTTGGTGAGCCGTAGCGTGGCGGTTACCCCGGTGCCACAACAAGCGGCCAAGACGATCGACTGCGTGGCACTGTCCATGCGCCGGCCGATCCAAAGGTCGGTGATCTGAACCGTGGTCGACTCGCGGTCGAACCGCGTGCTGCTCGCCGAGGTAATCTTGCGGCGCGTGCCCCAGTTCCAGTAATCGATTGCGATCCATTCGCCACCGGCATGGCCTTGGTCGGCGACGCGGCCTTGGGTGGTGATGCCGTCGAGCTTTGCAAAAATAGACATAGTGGGATCTTCCGTTGATGGTTGTTAAGAAACGCAAGCAAGCGACGGGCATAGAAGAAAGCGGGTGACAAGTCGACCGCCATTCCAAGCGATCGGAAAGGAACAGGCCATCGTTATATTTTCTCCCTGCACGTCCATTGTGTGGCGCACGACGGATGTTATGTGGCGTTATCGCGTGCGCATCGCATTGTCGCGCGGGTTTCAAAAAACGGTCAAGACTGATAGCGCCGGCGGCACTCTAAAACGGCCTGAGGGAGACGTTATCCAGCTCTTTTTTGAGCAATCGCTTGAACAGAGTTGGGCCGATCCAGTTGCAGAGCACCAGCGCCCACCATGCAATCCCGATCGGCGCCGCTAACATACCCTGCCCATGGGCACGGGCATGCCGACATACTCGGGGCTCAGGCGCAACGCTTGTTCGACGTAGCTCGACGCCCGCCCCATATCGCCTTGGTCCAAATAGTTAGGTGTGCCCGAAGATCCGACCCTCAAGCATCGCCTGGCTTACAGCTTTGACGAGTTCAAAAAAAATACACGGTGTAGCGTAGACCTACGTAAAGAACGCCACGTCGGGCGCTCTCTACTACTTAGTAGTGGCATCAGACTTCCGTCATAGAACTCACGCATCGGCGCGAACCCGACGACCCATCTGCTAGTCATAGACAAAGCCTTGGTGATTATTTTTAAGTGCAGGTGAAGCGATATCCCAATCACTCGCGCGGATATCGTAAGCAGCGTTAATTCAGGCGATTCAGGAACGCGATATTTATTCTTATGGGTGTTGCGGAATTCTCTTACTCTCAATGCAAAAATCGTCAGCGATGGCTTTATACTTTCCGCCGACGCCCCCACTCGCGAGACTGCTTCGATGGCTGAATCTGTTTATTTAGGCAAAGGCACGCAACCGGTTTTTCTATT
Source organism: Gammaproteobacteria bacterium (assembly GCA_016199745.1). NCBI lineage: Bacteria > Pseudomonadati > Pseudomonadota > Gammaproteobacteria > Gammaproteobacteria bacterium. Next base: position 20,657 of record JACQFZ010000026.1, on the reverse strand, counting down.
GCCGCGCATGGCGAATCGCCATGGACTCATCAGCGGCGCCACCGGCACCGGCAAGACCGTGACCCTGCAAACCTTGGCCGAAGGTTTTTCGCGCTTGGGCGTTCCGGTGTTCATGGCCGACGTGAAGGGCGATCTTTCGGGCATTAGCCAACCTGGCAGCGATAGTCCGCGCATCGTCGAACGTCTTAAGCAGCTGACACCGGAGAACTACGAGCAACGGGGTTATCCCGTTTGTTATTGGGATGTCTATGGCCAACAAGGTCATCCGGTACGCACCACCATTTCTGAAATGGGACCACTGTTGCTCAGCCGCCTGCTCAATCTCAACGAGACTCAAGCTGGGGTACTAGCGGCGCTGTTTAAGATTGCCGACGACAGCGGCTGGCTGTTGCTCGATCTCAAAGACTTGCGGGCGCTGGTGCAGTACGCCGGCGAGAACGCCAAGAACTTCACCAGCGAATACGGCAACATCTCCACCGCTTCAGTCGGCGCGATTCAACGCGCCCTGCTCAATCTCGAGCAACAAGGCGGCGACCGATTGTTCGGCGAGCCGGCACTGAACCTCGACGATCTCATGCAAACCGACGACGGTCGCGGCACGATTAACCTGCTCGCCGCCGATAAGCTGATGCAATCGCCGAAGGTGTACGCGACGTTATTGTTATGGCTGCTGGCGGAACTGTTCGAGCGCTTACCGGAAGTCGGCGATCGCGACAAACCGAAACTCGTATTCTTTTTCGACGAAGCGCATTTACTGTTCGACGACGCACCGCAAGCATTGCTCGAAAAAGTCGAGCAGGTTGTGCGTCTGATACGCTCGAAAGGCGTCGGCATTTATTTCGTCACGCAAAATCCGCTCGATATCCCGCAGGACATCCTCGGCCAGCTCGGCAATCGCGTGCAGCATGCGTTGCGGGCGTTTACGCCGAAAGACCAGAAAGCCGTGAAGGCGGCGGCAGAAACATTCCGCGCCAATCCGGCATTGAAGGTCGCGGAAGTGATCGGCGAACTCGAAGTCGGTGAGGCGCTGGTATCTACGTTGGACGAGAAAGGCAGTCCGACACCGGTCGAGCGCGCGTTCATTGTGCCGCCGGAGAGCCGCATCGGTCCGGCGACTACCGAAGAGCGACAGACGGTCATCAAAAATTCGGCGTTGTACGGGCACTATGAAAAGCCGGTCGATCGCGAATCGGCCTACGAAGTTTTGAAGGCGCGCGCAGTAGTGTCGACCCAACCGACGAAACCTACTGCGACCGCAGCGACGTCCGGCGGCAGCATCTGGGACGAGATGATGGGCTCACGCCCGAAAAGCGGCGGCCGTTCGCGCGAAGGTATGGCCGAAGCGATGATGAAAAGCGCGGCGCGCTCGATCGGCAGTCAGGTGGGACGCCAAATTATTCGCGGTGTCCTCGGCTCGTTGCTCGGTGGTCGACGCTAGCGGGGTAGCGGCGACATGGACTTCGTTCTTGCCCATCTTTGCTTCTTCGATCCGCAAAATGAGCTTGAACGTAAGCAGTCGCCGCAAGCTGTCGGCGAACCCAAGCGCGAGCAACGCCTGTTCTGCGCTCGCTGTCGTCATCTGATTACGCACGACGATCATCGGGTCGCGATCCACAGCGGTCACACCCACACCTGCACCAACCCGCTCGGCATCACGTTCCACATCGCCTGTTTCCGGCAAGCGCTGGGTTGCAACGTGTTCGGCATACCGACAGCGGCCGATAGTTGGTTCCCCGGATATTTTTGGCGCATCGCCGCCTGCGCAAAATGCGAGGCCCATCTCGGTTGGGAATTTCGATCGATGACAGACGAATTTTACGGCTTGATCGTCGATCGCTTGACGTCCGCTGGCGCGGCCTAGCGAGTTGCTAGCAACAACACGGCAGCGACTAAGCCGCGTTCTTCAATAACAAACGAATATCGTGCTCGATGTCGGCGACGCTGGCGCTACTCTTGAACAACAACCGCAGCTTACCGTTCGCGTCCTTTACCAACACCGCGTCGGAATGTGACACCTGCCCGCCGTGCGCTTCGTAAGCGATCCGATATTCGCGCGCAGCGGCGGCGATTTCGTCCTTGGTGCCGGTCAAGCCGATAAACGATGGATCGAATTTCGGAACGAATGCGGCGAGCTGTTGCGGACTATCGTTAGCGGGATCGACAGTAACGAATAAGACCTGCACCCGTTGCGCGTCGGCACCGAGTTCTTTACGCACGGCGGCCAGTTTTGCCAATGTCGGTGCGCAGACGTCGGGGCAATGAGTGAAGCCGAAGAACAGCAGCGTTACCTTGCCACGAAAATCGGCGGTGGCGACCGGTTTGCCGGTATGCGCGGTTAGGGTCACGTCCTTGCCCCAATCGACGGCGCTGATGTCGGTTCCTTTAAACGCCGGTGCGTCGGCGGTACACGCCGACAAGCAAAGCGCGAATACGCAACCTATGAATCGACTCATGTCAGTACAGCGCGGAATACAACGCTTCGTGGATGGCAACGCGATAGTGATCGATCAACAACAGCGCGAACAGCAGCGACAAGTACTGAATCGAATAACTGAACGTGCGGCGCGACAGCGCGTCGCTGTAGTTGCGATACAAGCGCCAGGCGTAATAAAGGAAACCGATGTTGAGGCCGATGGCGCCGACGAGATATAGCCAGCCGCTCATGTGCGTCGCGAACGGCAACAAGGTGACCGCCGCGAGCAGAATCGTGTAGAACAAAATTTGCAGGCGCGTGAACTCGGGGCCGTGCGTCACCGGCAGCATCGGGATGTTGACCTTGGCGTACTCCTCGCGGCGATAGAGCGCGAGCGCCCAAAAATGCGGCGGCGTCCAGATGAAGATGATCAGGAACAACAACAACGCGTCGCTCGCAACTTCGCCGGTCATCGCGGTCCAGCCGAGCACCGGCGGCGCGGCGCCGGCGGCACCACCGATGACGATGTTCTGCGGCGTCGCGCGTTTGAGATAGAGCGTGTAGACCACGGAGTAACCGATCAGCGAGCAGAAGGTCAACGCCGCGGTCAATGCATTAACGCCGAACCAGAGGATCGCCATCGACACGACGCCGATCAGGCTCGCGAACAGCAACGCTTCGCGCGTCGTCAGCTGGCCGGTCGGCAACGGCCGCGCGCGCGTGCGCGCCATCAGCGCGTCGGCCTTGCGATCGAGAATATGATTGAACGCCGCCGCCGAGCCAGCGGCCAAGCCGATACCGAGAGTGGCATAGATGAATTTCACCAGCGGCAAGAAACCGGGCATCGACAAGAACATGCCGACGACGGCAGTGAACACGATCAACGCGACGACGCGCGGCTTGGTGAGTTCGAAGTATTCGCGCGCCAACAAACGGACGCTACGGGGGCCGGTGGATGAATGCATGGCTGGACGGGCGGATGTTTCGGTTTTCATGAGCGACTAGGCGCGCGAAGCACGTGATAGATCGTCACCAGGGTTAGGAACAATAACGCGGCGGTTGCCGTGTGCGCCACGCCGACCGAAAGTTCCAGGCCGCCGACGGCGCTCATTATCCCAAACGCGACGGCGAACGATAGCATCACGAGTAGCAACAGGCCATAGCGGCAGAGGTTTTCCTGGATGCCGACGCGCAACAGCCGCAGGGCGAACCAGCCCAGATACAGCAGCGCCATGAGGGCGCCGGCGCGGTGCGTCAGCTGGATCGCCGTCGCCGCCGCCAGATCGAGCTCGGTGCGGTCGAACGCCAGCCCTTCCGCCTGCCAGCGCAGCAGACCGCCGGCGAAGTCGGCATCCGGCCAGTACTGGCCCTGGCACATCGGGAAATCCGGACAGGCGAGGCCGGCGTAGTTCGTGGTCGACCAGCTGCCGGAGACGATCGCCAGCAGTGCGATTACCAGCGCGAACAAGGCGCGCCAGCGCAGCTGCCGCGTCATCGGCGTCGGCGTTACCGAACGGAAGATGCGCTGCTGGCGCAGCACCACCCACCACAGCAACGCGACAATCAGCAACCCGCCAAGAAACTTTATCGTCAGCACCAGCGGTTTGGTCTGCAGGTCCATGGTGAACACGCTGACCGCGGTCAAGCCGAAGACCAGCACCAACACCGCCAGCGGGATCACCACCTGCTGCCCCGGCCGATGGCGCAGTTGCCAGCCGAGCACCGCTAGCCGGATCATCATGAGGCCGAGCGCGCCGGCGATGTAGCGCTCGACCATGTCTTGCCACGGGCGCTGTGGGTTCTTGTGGTCGCCGAGCGCCGCCATCGCCACAATCGGCGCTACCGGTTTGGCGGCGCACGCCGGGCCGTCGGGGCAACCGAGCGCGGTGTCCGCCTGGCGCACGTAGGCGCCGAACACGACCGCGGCGAACGCAAAAAACGTCGCGGCACAGGCGAGGCGGAAAAAGCGGGCGGGTTTGCTCTTGCTGAACACGATTGCCTCAACCGAGCTGCGACGTCCGCAACAACAGGCCGATGTCTTTGTTCATACGCCTGAGGTCGGCGTCGGCCGGATAGCTCATCATAAAGTTGCCGATCGGATCGACGACGTACAGGCGATGCAGATTGTCGAGCGGGCTACCGGCCTTGAGCGCGAACTGCATAGCCAATTGCCGCACCGACTCGGTGTCGCCGAGCAGTACCCGCGTCTGCGGATAATCCGCCAGCGTGTAACGCAACGCGTCGAGCGCACGCGCGTCGGTGACGACGAACACGCGCTGTAGCCGATGCGCTTGCTGCCCTTGGGCATCGACCAGTTGCCGCATCTTGTAAAGATTGTCGACGCACGGTTTCAAGCATTCGGCCGATCCGAAATACAACAAGGTCCATTTACCACGCAGGCTGTTGAAGTTGACACTGGTACCGTCGAGCTCGCGCACGGCGACATTGTCGATCGGCCGCGCCGGCTGCACCAACTCGCCGTAGTTTTTCGTCACGCTCGGGCGCCAACCGATGGCGACCAACACGTAGGCGGCGATGAAGCCAGCGAGAAATAACGCGGCGATCGCCAACAACACCCATTTGCCGTTCTTATTCGTCTTCATTCCGTATCCTTGCGTCGCTTGGCGCGTAGCCACAGCACGACATAGACCACCAACACGGTGCTCGCGAGCGCGAACCACTGGACCGCATAACCGAGATGCACGGCGATACCGGCATCGAGCCGTGCCCAGGCGCGCACATAACCGCCGGCCGGACTCCGCGGATCGAGCAGAATCACTACCGGCTGCACCGGAAACGGCACCGAGCGCGCATAGCGCGCGAGATCGAATTGCGGCCAGACTGTCGGCCGCGCGCGCGTCAGCGGCGGCGGCGCGCCGAGCGCCAAACCGTCATGCGGCACGGTCGCAATCCCACTGACCGTCACCGGCCCGGCCGGCGGATCGATCACCGGCAACGTCGCGCGATCGTCGCCGAGCGGCACCCAGCCGCGATTGACCAGCACGCGCGTGTCGCTGTTGTCGATACGCAGCGGTGTGATGACGTGATATCCCGGCATCCCTTGATGGATTCGGTTGTCGAGCAACAGCTGATAGTCGCTCTCGTAAAATCCGCGCGCCTCGATGCGAGAGAACTGCAGCGCCGCCGCCGGTTGCACGGTGCTCGAGACTACCATCGGCGCTTGCACGGCGCGGCGGTCGTATTCCGCCTGGAGCGTGCGTTTCTCATCGGCCCGCTGCAGCTGCCACATGCCGAGCGCTCCGAAAGATGCAATTAATAGGAATGCCACCACCGTCGGCAGCGCTCGCCTTACCGCTATCACCCATCCTCCCGTTCGGCGACCGTCACCGACACATTAACTTATTAGTATAATCGCGCTTCGCCACTGCGCCTGGAGCCGTCGTGCTTATTAAAATCTTCATCGTCCTCATGCTCCTGCTCGTGTTCGTCAGCTTGTTTTCCGCACTTGTCTTATTGTTTCGCAACAAAGGCCAAGGCACCGGCATGGTCAAGGCGCTGACATGGCGCATCGGGCTGTCGCTGACACTGTTTATCCTGCTCATCGCCGGACTCTACTTCGGCATCATTCCGCCCGGAGGGCTTTCGCCGGCGCCGGGTCGCTGAACGCACAGCGCTTTGGAGCACCCCGGTCCAGGTCGCGTCGCTTGCATCGGTAAAATTGCGCCGGGCTATTTCTCTCCGACCAAGGACTCACTACACTAGGCCACGTCAAGGAATAGGCAGGCCACTATGATCATTGCTCTTGCAGTGGTGTTGTTGGTCATCGGCTCAGTGCTGTTTCATTTCCTGAGCCCCTGGTATTTCACGCCGATCGCTTCCAACTGGGGCATGATCGACGACACGGTTAGCCTCACGTTCTGGGTCACCGGCGCGGTATTCGTCGCTGTGAACCTGTTCATGGCCTATGCCGTGGTCCGCTACCGTTACAACAAGGCGCGCCGCGCCGCCTACGAACCCGAAAACAAAAAGCTCGAAGGCTGGCTCACCGGGCTGACTGCCATCGGCGTCGCTGCCATGCTGGCACCCGGGTTATTCGTATGGGGTAAGTACGTCGAGCCACCGGAAGGGATCGCGACGGTCGAGGCCGTCGGCCAACAATGGTACTGGACCTATCGCTTCCCCGGCAAGGACCGCACCTTGGGCGCGGTCGACGCCAAGTTCGTCACCGATACCAATCCCTTCGGCATCAACCCGGACGATCCCAACGGCAAAGACGACGTCCTGATTCCAAACCAGGAATTGCATCTGCCGTTGAACAAACCGGTGAAACTGCTGCTGCGCTCGAAGGACGTGCTGCACAATTTCACGGTGCCGCAGATCCGCGCCAAGATGGATCTGGTCCCAGGCGTGGTTACTTTTTTCTGGTTCACCCCTATCCGTACCGGCCGATTCGACGTGTTGTGCGAGGAACTGTGCGGCATCGCCCATTTCGCCATGCGCGGCAAGGTCGTGGTCGACGAGGACGCGGGGTTTCAATCATGGTTGGCGGCGCAACCGACGTTCGCCCAGACCATGAAGCCGGTGGCGGTCAATTTGGCCGTGGGCCAGCAACTCTACAGCGGCACCTGCCGCGCCTGTCACGGTCCACAGGGCGAAGGTAATCCGAATCTGCATGCACCGAAGCTCGCCGGTCAAGGCGACTGGTACCTGAAACGGCAGCTGCAGAATTTCAAGCTCGGCGCGCGCGGCACGCACGAAAACGACGCCTACGGAAAAACCATGGCGCCAATGGCGGCGACGCTCGCTAACGACGCCGCCATCGACAACGTCGTCGGCTACATCAAAACGCTGCCGGCGCCGCCGGCGGCAACGACTGTCGCCGGCGATGCCGGCAGCGGCGAGCGGCGTTTCCAGACCTGCGCCGCCTGCCACGGCGACGGCGGCGAAGGCGTGCAGGCGCTGAACGCTCCGAGCCTAACCGGCATGAGCGATTGGTATCTGGTCACGCAGTTGAAGAATTTCCGGCAAGGCGTCCGCGGCACGCACGCGCGGGATTCGTTCGGACCACAGATGGTGTCGATGGCGGCGATCCTAACCAACGACCGCGCAATCGCCGATGTCGTCGCCTACATCAATACGCTGGCGGCGAAGGCGAATAACAACAACTCGATGCAAAAAGTGAGCGCACTGAATCCATAGTTAAAGCGTCAAGAGGAAATATCGCGATGGCTTATGTTGCCCATGATGAATCGGCCGTAGTTCCACCGGCCGAGATCGAGGAAGTCGAGCTCTACCATCCGAAAACCTTTATTGGCAAGTACATCTGGAGCCAAGACGCGAAGACCATCGCGATTCAATACTCGATCACGGCGATCGCGATCGGCCTGGTCGGGCTGACGCTGTCGCTGCTGATGCGGCTGCAGCTCGGCTTCCCGCACTACTTCTCGCTTATCGAACCCGGCAATTACCTACAGTTCGTCAGCATGCACGGCATGATCATGGTGGTGTATCTGCTCACCGCGATCTTCCTCGGCGGCTTCGGCAACTACCTGATCCCGCTGATGGTCGGCGCGCGCGACATGGTGTTCCCGTACGTCAACATGGTGAGTTATTGGTTGTATCTGTTGGCGGTGTTGATCCTGGTCGCGAGTTTCTTCGTGCCCGGCGGACCGACCGGCGCCGGCTGGACGCTGTATCCGCCGCAAGCCATTCTGAAAGGCACGCCGGGCGCGAGTTGGGGCATCATCCTCATGCTGGTGTCGCTCGCGGTCTTCATCATCGGCTTCACCATGGGCGGCCTGAACTACGTGGTGACGGTGCTGCAGGGACGCACGCGCGGCATGACGTTGATGCGCCTGCCGCTGACGGTGTGGGGCATTTTCATGGCGACAGTGCTGGCGCTGCTGGCGTTTCCGGCGCTGTTCGTCAGCGCCATCATGATGTTGCTCGATCTCCTGCTTGGCACCAGCTTCTTCATGCCGGCGATCGTCTCCGCCGGCAAACAAGTCAATCACGCCGGCGGCAGCCCGATATTGTTCCAGCACCTGTTCTGGTTTTTCGGCCATCCCGAGGTCTACATCGTTGCGCTGCCGGCGTTCGGCATCGTCTCCGATTTGCTGAGCGTGCACGCGCGCAAGAACATCTTCGGCTATCGCATGATGGTGTGGGCGATCATCGCCATCGGTGGTTTGAGCTTCGTCGTCTGGGCGCATCACATGTACGTCAGCGGCATGAACCCGTACTTCGGATTCTTCTTCGCCACCACCACGTTGATCATCGCGATCCCGACCGCGATCAAGGTCTACAACTGGGTGCTGACGTTGTGGCGCGGCAATATTCATTTCACCGTGCCGATGCTGTTCGCCATCGCCTTCATCTTCACCTTCGTCAACGGCGGCCTGACCGGCCTATTCCTCGGCAACGTCACGGTCGACGTACCGCTGTCGGATACGTACTTCGTGGTCGCCCACTTTCACATGGTGATGGCAGTGTCGCCGGTCCTGGTGGTGTTCGGCGCGATCTATCATTGGTACCCCAAGATCACCGGCCGCATGCTCAACAACACGTTGGGCAAGCTGCACTTCTGGGTCACGTTCCTCGGCACCTACGCGATCTATTACCCGATGCATTACTTGGGCTTCCTCGGTGTACCGCGGCGCTACTACGCCAATGCCGGTACCGAGTTCATTCCGCCGTCGGCGCAATCGCTGAACGCCGCCATCACTATCGCCGCATTGATCGTCGGCGCGGTGCAGCTGGTGTTCCTGTACAACTTGATCACGAGCTACTTCAAGGGCAAACCTTCCGGCAGCAATCCGTGGAATGCGACCACACTCGAATGGCAGACGGCGGAAACGCCGCCGCAACACGGCAATTTCGGCGCGACCTTGCCGGTGGTGTATCGCTGGGCTTATGACTACAGCGTGCCGGGGGCGAAGGAAGACTTCATTCCGCAGAACGTGCCGCCAGGAAAGAACGCGTAACGACATGAACCTCGATGCTTGCTGCTGGGTCCCCTCCCCCTCAGGGGGAGGGACAGGGTGGGGGTGGGTTTCGGCACAGCGCCACAACAAACCCACCCCCACCCCAACCCTCCCCCTGAGGGGGAGGGAGTTACGTGCCACGATGTCAGCGAGCAGAAGGAACGCGACGCCATGAGTCTCTACGGCCAACTGACGGAAAAACCCTGGCTGACAACGCCAGGCTCGGTGGATTATTTGCGCATCGCCACGCCGGGACGCGCGAAGAAAATTGCGTTGCGAATGTTCCTTGCGGTGGTGACGGTGTTGTTCCTGCTGCTGATCACCGCCTACGGCGACCGCATGGCCTACGAAGACTGGCGCCCGGCGCCGCAGCAAAAGCTGCTGTGGGTCAACACGTTCATGTTGGTGCTTGCGAGCGTCGCCCTGCAATGGGCGGTGTTCGCGGTGCGGCGCGCGCGGCTCGATGCCATGCGCGCCGGCCTCATCGCCGGCGGCGTATTCACCGTGATCTTTCTGATCGGTCAGTTCCTCGCCTGGCAGCAACTGCGGGCGCTGACCTTTTTCGACATGGCGAGCCCGGCGATCGCGTTCTTCTACATGATCACCGCGATCCACGGCGTGCATCTGCTCGGCGGACTCGTCGCCTGGGCGCGCGCGCTCCCGAACGCGTGGCGTGACGTTGAGCACTCGCGCATTCGCCAGAGCGTCGAGCTGTGCGCGACGTACTGGCATTTCCTGCTGCTCGTCTGGCTGGTGCTGTTCGGCCTGCTGTTCTCGGGCGACAACCTGCAACTGCTCCTCAAGCTTTGTGGAATTCGATAACGATGAGCGAACATGCGACCCATCAAGCATCGCCCTTCACTCCACCGACGCTGACGCTGAAACCCGGCGTCGAAGGCATCGTCAGCGATTGGTCCTCGGACCAGCGCGCGTTCAAGCAGGTGCCGTGGGGCAAGGTCATGATGTGGATCTTCCTGCTGAGCGACACCTTCGTGTTCAGCACGTTCCTGATCTCGTACATGACCGTGCGCATGTCGACCACGGTGCCGTGGCCGAATCCGAGCGAGGTGTTCGCGCTGACGCTGTTCGGCCACAAGATCCCGTTGATCCTGATCGCGATCATGACGTTCATCCTGATCAGCAGCAGCGGCACCATGGCGATGGCGGTCAACTTCGGTTACCGCAAGGACCGCAAGACCACGTTCATCCTGCTGCTCATCACCGCGCTGTTCGGTGCCACCTTCGTCGGCATGCAGGCGTTCGAGTGGACCAAGCTGATCTTCGAAGAAGGCGTGCGCCCGTGGGGCAACCCGATGGGCGCGGCCCAGTTCGGCTCGGCGTTCTTCATGATCACCGGCTTTCACGGTACTCACGTCACCATCGGCGTGATCTTCCTGATCATCACCGCCGTGAAGGTATGGCGCGGCGACCTGGACCGCGAGCGCCCGGGGTTTCTCACCGGGCGTAAGGGCAATTACGAGATCGTCGAAATCCTCGGGCTGTACTGGCACTTCGTCGATCTCGTTTGGGTATTCATCTTTGCACTCTTCTATCTCTGGTGAAGGTGGCTATGGCACACGCGCAAGGGCAACAACATCCGATCGGCATTTATCTCAAGATCTGGGGACTGCTGTTCGTCCTCAGCGCCTTGTCGTATCTCGTCGATTACTTTCACTTCCAGGGTTACGCACGCTGGACGCTGATTCTCATCTTCATGCTACTGAAAGCCGGCCTGATCGTGGCCGTGTTCATGCACATGATGTGGGAGCGATTGGCGCTGGTGTACGCGATCCTGGTGCCGACGCTGGCGCTGCTGGTGTTCGTCGGCATCGGCGCCGTGGAGGCGGACTACACGTTCTTCACGCGCGGTGTGTTCTTCGGAACGCCATGATATGACACCGAAAAAAAGCTACAAGACGCACCTGACGATCTTCCTTAGCCTCGGCACGGCGCTCGCACTGTTCGTCTATCTGCTGGTCGATCATCACCGCTCGATTCCGGACGCCATCGCCGAGCAACGTCAGCCGCTGCTCGGCGACAACACCACGATGGCCGACCGCATCAAACCCTACGGCGATGTGAACGTCGCTGGCGCGCAGACCGACGCGCCGGTACAAGTCGTCGCCGTCGCCGAGGCCGCGACCAAGCGCGACGGCCAGCAGGTGTACAAAGAGGTTTGCGTGACTTGCCACGGCGCCGGCATCGCCGGCGCGCCGAAGGTCGGTGACAAAACACAGTGGGCCAAGCGCATCGCCAAGGGCAAGGATGCGCTGTACACCAGCGCGCTCAAAGGGAAACAGGGAAGCGCCGGCGTGATGCCGCCCAAGGGTGGGAATCCGGGCTTGAGCGACGCCGAGGTCAAGAGTGCGGTCGACTTCATGACGGCGCAGTCGAAGTAATGCCTCGCGAATTCACCAAACCCCTCTGAAGCTTATCTTTGCGTCTCCCTCTCCCCTTGCGGGAGAGGGAACAAGGGAGAGGGGTAACTTAGTAATTCCCGCGCTCACTTCGTACTCCCCACATCCAACTCCCGCAACACACGAAACCGCGAGCTGATCTCCGCCGGCTCGTACGGCGGCCGGAACACCGCGCGATAGCGCGCTTGCGGATCGAGCAGAAAGACTTCCATGCTGTGAATCACCGGATAGTTTTCCGCGCCGGCGGCATGCGTCGCCTGGAACGACGCGCCTAACTGGCCCGCCAGTTGCCGCAGCTGCGCGTCCACGCCGGTGACGCCGATGAAGCTCGCATCAAACAAGCTCGCGTATTGCGCCAGCTTATCGATGCTGTCGCGATCTGGGTCGACCGATACGAAGATGAATTGAACGTCAGCATCGCCGCCCTGCTTGGCCAAGTCGGCGCGAACCTGCGCCAGCGCCGCCAACGTGGTCGGGCACGCGTCCATGCAATGGCTGAAACCGAAAAATACGAACGACCACTTGCCGGTGAAATTTTTCAGGGTGAACGGCCGCCGTTGATGGTCGACGAGCGTGAAGTCGGTCAGCGGCTTGGGAGTGGGCAAGACGGTAACGACGCGGTCGGGCAGCAAAACCGCGCGCGCATTATTTTCTTGGTAGGTGATGCCTAACCAGACACCGGCGGCCGCGGCCGTCAGGGCGACGGCCGCGAGGGTGAGGCTGAATTTTACCGATTTGTTCAGACCGATCCGTCAGATCCAGTAGATGAAGATAAACAGGAACAACCACACCACGTCGACGAAGTGCCAATACCACGCGACCGCTTCGAAGCCGAAATGACTGTTCGGACGGAAATGCCCCTTGAGCGCGCGTCCGAGGATCACCATCAACATGATCGTGCCCATCGTCACATGAAACCCGTGGAAGCCGGTCAGCAGGTAGAACAACGAGCCGTAAATGCCGGTCTTGAGCGTGAGCCCGAGCTCGAGGTAGGCGTGCGCATACTCGAACGACTGTAAGCAGATGAACGAGATGCCGAGCGCAACTGTCAGGAACAAACCCGTAATCAGCTGTGCGCGATTCCCTTTATACAAGCCCCAATGCGCCCACGTGAGCGTGGCGCCGGAAGTCAGCAGAATCAGCGTATTGAGCGCCGGGATACCCAAGGCGGCCATCGGCGTGAATTGGTTGTCGCCCGGCAGTGTGCCGGTGGGGAGCACTTCCGGACCCTTCGGCCCGGCGGTTGGCCAAGTAGCGTCATAACCGGGCCACAGCAGGTCATCGGCACCAATCCAATTGACCGAGAATGCGCGCGCGTAGTACAGCGCGCCGAAGAAAGCGGCGAAGAACATCACTTCCGAGAAGATGAACCAGGACATGCCCCAACGGAATGAACGATCGACCTGGTCGTTATACAGACCGCCTTCGCTCTCGCGGATGACGTCGCCGAACCAGCGGACCATCATGAGCACGATCACCGCCAAGCCAGCCAGAAGAACCCAACCGCCCGGACGGATGGTGTTGATCGTCAGAACCGCGCCGATCGCTGTAATGAACAGACCGAACGAAGTTATGAGCGGCCAGGCGCTCTGGTTGGGCACGTAATACTTACCGTGTGCAGCTGCCATTGGGGTATCCCCTTTCAAGATGTTTTTAAAATCTAGCCGTTGTCGCCCGCCGAAACGTGGTCATCATGCGAATGACCTTGCTCCGGAGCGGCGCTGCCGCCGTACTTCGTTGCCGACTTTTTGTCGACGTTGAAGAACGCGTACGACAGCGTAATCGTATTCACATCGTTCGCGAGCGCCGGCTGAACCACAAAACGCACCGGCATCTCGCGCACCTCACCCGCCTTCAGCGTCTGCCGAGTGAAGCAAAAGCATTCGATTTTTTTAAAGTGCGGTCCGGCTCGTGCCGGTGCCACACTCGGAATCGCCTGCCCCGTAATCGTTTCGTTGGTCGTGTTGCGCACGTAGTAGCGGACCGTCAACGTCTCGCCCGGGTGCGCCTCGATGCGCTTTACCAGCGGCCGAAACTCCCACGGTAAGCCGTCGGTGACGTTGCCGGTAAATTCGATCGTGATCGTCCGCCGGCTGTCGACCGGACCGACCGCCTGCTGCTCTATGCGACCGGTCTTGCCGCCGATTCCGACCGCCCGACAGATCTGATCGTAGAACGACGACAGCACATAACCGAACGCAAACATGCCGACGGCAGTCAATGCGAGCTTGATGGCGGTCCGCCGATTAGCCGTTGCCGGAGCGTTCGCGCTCATTGCCAAAATCTAACAAACGCGGCGATATAAAACGCCAACGCGATCGCGCCGACAATCAGGGCGGTGACGGCAATACGCCGGCGTCTTTTAACCGAATCGATCATCGCCCGTGCGTCACTGTCATCAGCGCCCGCGTTATTCGCTACTTCACTACCGGCGCGGTCGTGAAGCTGTGGTACGGCGGCGGCGACGACAGCGTCCACTCCAAACCGTGCGCACCTTCCCACACTTGGTTCGTCGCCTTCTTGCCGCCGCGGATCGTCTTAATCACGAGCACCACGAACAACAGTTGCGAGAAGCCGAGCAGGAACGCGCCGACCGTGGCCCACTGATTGAAATCGGTGAACATCACGTTGTAGTCCGGGATACGGCGCGGCATGCCGGCCAATCCCAAGAAGTGCATCGGGAAGAACGTGAGGTTCATGCCGATGACGGTCAACCAGAAGTGGGTCTTGCCGAGCGTCTCGTTGTACATGTGGCCGGTCCACTTCGGCAACCAGTAGTAAGCGCCGGAGAAGATCGCGAGCACCGCGCCGGTAACGAGCACGTAATGGAAGTGCGCGACCACGAAGTACGTGTCTTGATATTGGAAGTCGGCCGGCACGATCGACAACATTAAGCCCGACAAACCGCCGATGGTGAACAGGAACACGAACGCGATCGAGAACAGCATCGGCGTTTCGAAGCTGAGCGATCCGCGCCACATGGTCGAAACCCAATTGAAAATCTTCACACCGGTCGGCACCGCAATCAGCATGGTGGCGAACATGAAGAACAGTTCGCCCGTCATCGGCATGCCGACGGTGAACATGTGGTGCGCCCAGACGATGTGCGACAGGAACGCGATCGACGCGGTGGCGTACACCATCGACGCGTAGCCGAACAACGGCTTGCGCGAGAACGTCGGGATTACCTGCGACACCAGACCGAATGCCGGCAGGATCAGGATGTACACCTCAGGGTGCCCGAAGAACCAGAACACGTGCTGGAACAGCACCGGGTCACCGCCGCCGGCGGCATTGAAAAAACTGGTACCGAAATGGCGGTCGGTCAACAGCATGGTGACCGCGCCGGCCAACACCGGCATCGCGCTGATCAGCAGGAACGCGGTGATGAGCCAAGTCCAGACGAACAGCGGCATCTTCATCAGCGTCATGCCGGGTGCGCGCATGTTCAAGACCGTGGCGATGACGTTGATCGCGCCAAGCACCGACGAGATTCCCATCATGTGGATCGACAGGATCGCCATGTCGGTACCGATGCCGCCCTGCATCGACAGCGGCGGATACATGGTCCAGCCGCCGGCGGGGGCGCCACCTTGGCTCTGGAACAGCAGCGACGACAGCAACAGCGTGAACGCGAACGGCAAGATCCAGAACGACCAGTTGTTCATACGCGGCAGCGCCATGTCCGGGCCGCCGATCATCATCGGCAACTGCCAGTTGGCAAAGCCGACGAACGCCGGCATGACGGCGCCGAAGATCATGACCAGCGCGTGCATGCTGGTCATTTGGTTAAAAAAGTGCGGATTGGTAACTTGCAGGCCGGGCTGGAACAGCTCGGCGCGGATGACCAACGCCATCGCGCCACCCACGAAGAACATGAACAGCGAGAACAGCAAGTACATCGTGCCGATGTCTTTGTGGTTGGTGGTGAACAGCCACCGGCCAATGCCGGTTGGATGATGATCGTTGTGATGTGCCGCTGCGGATGCCATTGCTAATCTCCTCTCTACCCATCTACCAATTCTGTTAGCGCGCCGCCTTCACTTGGGAAGGCTGGACGACGTCGCCGGTCGTATTACCGAAGCTGTTGCGTTCGTAAGTAACGACGGCGGCGATGTCGGCGTCGTTCATCTGCGCGCCGAACGCCTGCATTGCCGTACCCGGCCGGCCGTTGAGTACGGTCTTGATGTGGTCGGCGAGCGGACCGGTGACGGTCTTGCTACCCGCAAGCTTCGGGAACGGACCGATGCCCTCGCCGTTCGCGCCATGGCAGGCGCCGCAGGTTTGGAATACCTGCTTACCTTTGGCCATCAGCTCTTCTTTAGTCCATACCTTATTGACGTCGTTCGCGGCAGCGGCGGCTTGCTGCTTCTGCGCCACCACCCACTTGTCGAACTCTTCTTGGCTGACGGCCTGCACCACGATCGGCATAAAGCCGTGGTCTTTGCCGCACAACTCGGCGCACTGGCCGCGATAAATACCGGGCTCGTCGATTTTGGTCCAGGCTTCGTTGATAAAGCCGGGGATGGCATCGGTCTTTATGGCGAGCTGCGGCACCCACCAAGAATGGATGACGTCGTTGCCGGTCATGAGCAGACGGACTTTCTTACCGACCGGCAATACGATCGGCTGGTCGACTTCGAGCAAATAGGTCCGGCTCTTGTCGGCCTTGTTCTCGATCTGCTCGCGCGGGGTGGAGAGTGTGCTGAAGAAACCGACGTCTTGGTCGAGGTAGTCGTAACGCCACTTCCACTGATAACCGGTGATCTTCACCGACATATCGGCCTTGCTGGTATCGCTCATTTTCAGCAGCGTCGCCGTCGACGGAATCGCCATGCCGACCAGGATCAGAAACGGGACCACGGTCCATAGGACTTCGAGCTTGACGTTATCGTGAAACGTCGCCGGCTTATAACCGCGGCTCTTGCGATGGACGATGATGGAATAGAACATGAACGCGAACACAACCATGCCGACCACGGCGCAGATCACGAAAATGAGGTTATGCAACTCGAGGACTTTATGCGCGATCGACGTGACCGGACGCTGGAAGTTGAGACCGTAATCGGCCGCCGCCAGCCCCGACACGAGCGCCAGCCCGATGCCGAGAATCAGGCGCGCGCCCAACGACCGGACGCCGACACGGCTTTGGCTACGAACAACGCACATGCTTGTCTCCCAAAAATTAGAATCGAAAACGGATCCGGAACCGGGCGCGCCTCAGGGCTGCAACACCTTCCGTAACTGCTCTGCCAAGACTAGTCGATCGCCTTCATTAATATATTCGGCCAGGCTCACAAACCTGCCGTGCGACCCGATCTGCAACCGCGAAGGGCGGTGCTCGTCTTGGCTGCGGTCCAGGGCGACACGCGCCCAATACCGCGGAAAATCATCGTGCGATTCCCTGCCGCCGATTCGCCGGATCAATCGTACGCGCTCGGCGTCGATAACCACTTGCTCGGCATCGTCGAGATGGCGATACAGCCAGGCGCATAACGCACCAATAACGACAACCTCGAGCCCGGCAAACAGCAAGACCATCCATGCTCCTGCCAACGTAAACCCAACCCCAACCGTCAGCACTATCGCCGCCGACGCCACGAATAACCCAACGATACCGGTTGCCGGCAAAGAGCGATTCGGGCGCACGACAAAACGGATCGTGTCGCTGTCGCGCCTCTCCCTGCTCGACCTACTGCGCCTATCACTCATGGGGGCAGAACCAGAAATGCCTGCGTGTACCGACAGTTAAGCAAGGCATCTTTCGCCGACCGCGCGCCGCAAGGGTTCACCTTGACGCGATCACCTTTCGATCGGGGCAAGGCGGGGAACGGCACGCTCCCCCGATTTTGGGGCGCGCGAAAATTATCACACGCCATAGGGTGCTGCAACGGGTGACGCGGGCAGCTAGGGGCGCTGCAGTCGCTGCCGACGATGGAGTGTAGAGCAATAACATCGAGATTTAATCAGGGCAAAATCGGGGCGATAAGTTGCGCGTGGGCTCGATTCCTTTAATAGTAATAGTTTGTAAACGCGTGAGGATTAGATAACCGCCATCACCTCACCGCGTCTTCAAGGCTAAGGAACCAATTGACCCGTAATTTGCCAGCGATTCAGTGAATTGAACCCGTCAACCAGCCCCTTAGCGACTTCTCGCAACACGTCGATGACGTCTTCCTTAGTGGTCGCTGGGCTGTTGGCTTCGGTAACGAGAAGGACTGACGCGCGATATTTCGCGACACCCCGTAGTGCCGCTACTTAACCCCGGCGGCACTTTTCGACAGCGGGCCGCTTTCTATGGTTTCGCAGGGATGAAACTGCAAACCTGTCAGTTTGTGAGCCGCTACAAGCTCCTTCAGGAATTCACCCTTTACATATATTCTGTTGTACATCTTTGAAATGACAAACACTCGGTTATTGGGAATGTTCTGTTCAACAAAAACCGGGCGCGTGAGGATGCGTTTCCCGGTAGAAAGCGTCATGTAGTGGCTTTTATCGAAATCCACAACGCTATCCAAATCATTCAGGGTGTTGAAAAGGTACCACGAATTAGGCTCTTCTCCGTTCACGTCAATCGGCAAGTACTCAACATCATCGCCAAGAACGGGTGCCAAGATTTTTTTTGCCTTGTCGTTTATTACAATGTCCGCGCCCGCACCAATTGCAAGAATAAAATCATTGATGATTAGATCGTCGCGCTTTTTCTTTTTGTTCAAAAACCATTTGAATTGAATCGGCGTCCAATTTTCTTTTGGGCGGCCTTTAAATCTCTGACGGTCGTCGCCGGTCTCGATCTCATTGGCAAAAACCAGATCACCTTCCGATTCGCTGTCTGATGCAGTCTCAAGTAAATATATCGTCATTGCCGAATTTCCCCGAATCGTCATTACCCGTTCCGGATGGCGCTCGGCGAGCATTCGGGCTACGCGATGCGCTTCGATCCAAGTCTCGGCATTCAATATCGTATCAAAATCATGAATGATGGCCCGATTCATCGATGCTACCTGTGCGCGCGGATCTCGCACGACGTTGAGGAATTGCATCTCCGGGAATAGCCTTAATAACTCTTCTCACCGCATCAAGGAGGTAAACAGCCACGTTACGATAAAAAGTTGGGGAGCGAAGTATTCTTGGCGCCCCCTCATCATGCTGTTACTAACCTGCCGCACTTTTTGGCAATGTGCCACCTTCTACAGTTTCGGCGACATGGAAAAGCAAACCTGTTAACTTGTGGGTCGCTACGAGACTTTTTAAAGACTCGCCTTTGATTACTGCCCGGTGATACGCGTACGGATACACAAATATTCGATCATTCGGGATGTTGTTCTCGACAAAAACAGGGCGGGTTAATACTCGTTTTCCCGTAGAAAGTTCGGTGTAGTGGCTTTTCTCTGCAGATACTGCATTGTCAATTCTGTGAACCACGTTGAGCAAATACCACGCCTCGGACTCTTCTCCAACTAGCTTGATCGGCAAAAATTCTGCGTCGCTACCTAGTGCCGGCTCCAATACTTTCCGAGCTTTTTCGTTTAACGCGATGTTTACGAATGTACCGAAGACTAGAACGAAATCATTAACGACTAGGTTTTTGCGCTTTTGATTCTTGTTTAGAAACCATTGGAACTGCATCGGCTTCCAGTTTTCCTTCATATGGCCGGTCGCCACATGCGCCTCTTCGCCTGGTGCATTTTCATGGGCAAAAACTAGCGCGCCTAACTTCTTGTCGTTAGTCGTGGTGCTAAGTTGGTAAACTGTCATGTGCTTACCCCTGCTGTTCTATCGGATCGCGGAGAACGAATCAAAGGGTCAGTATCGTTGAAAAGCGCGCCACCGCCGATTGCATGCATCGATTGTTACCCGAACATGATCGATGATGCGTTAATTTATCGATTCAACAATTCTGACACCTTGGTCCGGCGTGAAAATAAGTTGATCATTTTTTTCTGTGTGAGGGTAAAAAAATTGGGGCGCGCGAGATGTTCGTGACGCCCCGTAGTGTGTTGTTACTTAACCGGCGGCACTCTTCGGCAACAAATTGTTCTCTACGGATTCGCAAGTCTGGAAATTCAAGCCCCTAAGATTGTGAGCCGCTACAAGCTCCTTCAAGAACTCTCCCTTTACCATCGGCTCAATGTAAGTTTTTGGATAAACAAATACTCGGTTGTCCGGAATATTCCGTTCGATGAACACAGGGCGTCGTAGCAAGCGCTTTCCTGTGGAAAGTTCCATGTAATGGCTTTTCTCAAGATCCACCGCGTTATCAACTCGGTGAATGATATTGAGAAGATACCAAGACTCGGATTCTTCACCGACTACCCGAATCGGGAGATATTCCGCATCTGCTCCTAAAGCCAGCTCTAATATTCGTTTGGCTTTCTCGTTCAGGGCAATATCGACACCAGCACCCGTGACCAAAACAAAGTCATTGATGACGAGGTTTTTGCGCTTCTGATTTTCCTCCAAACACCACTCAAACTGGACCGGTTTCCAGGCTGTTTTCGACTGCCCTTTAAACCGAGAATCTCGTGCGTCTTCGTCACGGACGAAGACGAGATCGCCGTGTTTTTCGTCATCAGTGACTGCGTCAAGTAGATAAATTGTCATGTCGTCATCTCCGCTCTGCTAACCTTTCGCAGTTATCCGAGTACGTATTGGGAACGTTCCTTCTTGCAGTTCTTTCGCGACGTTTTGCAACAGAGCGATAACATCATCTCGGGTAGTTTCCTGGATTTCCACTACCTGCTGTTAGTGGCGGTCCAAATCCGCGCCTAAATGCTGGCAAGCGCCTGAGCGAATTCGTCGGAAACAGAAACCGGCACGAGGTATTTTCCTAGAACGGTGGATCCGACAGGGGCGCCGCCGTCGTCGCAACGCGTTCTTGTT
>JACQFZ010000025.1 GCA_016199745.1 Gammaproteobacteria bacterium | reverse complement strand
GGAGCCGCGTGTCGTTAAGCGACGACCGAAACAGCATTGGCTACTGACGAAGCCGCGACACGTCTTGCAGGCGCAGCTACGCCGACGGCAACAGCGACGTAAGCGGTGGGCTTAAAGCAGTGCCATTGGGGACGCTACCCAATGGTTCCCTCCTATTTTCGGTTGCCCGTCCAAGCAAACAAGCTGCCAGGACCCACTTTTTTGAACACGGCTGAGTTTCGACTGAGCGGTTGGGCATTCTTAGTAACAGAAAGATCGACGACGTAACGCGGAACCGCTGCAACGACTTGTATGTTATTTCCTTTTAGGAAGACGAGTAGGTTGATGTCGTCTCGCTCACTTATCCTGGCGCTTTCAATAGCTGAGGAGGCTTTTAATTTGATTGAAGCCTCTATTTCTGACAGCGGTGTGTAGGGCGAAAAGATAAACATTTGGCTCCACTCCCCTTTGTTAACGACGTCCATTCTTAACTCTTGATCTACCTTCAATGCTGCTGATGCGCTCTGTAAATCCCGAACAAAGGCGCTGGTCGCCTCGTCTGCATGGGAGCAGCCGGTCAACATACTAAAAATTGATAGTAGGGCGGCCGTAACGACATGCATGAACGAGACGGGCCTCATGATTTTTCACCATAGACATAGGTCTCTGTTGAGTTGGAGTAAACTTAAGTCTCCGCCATTGACTCCGTCGATCTGAGGGGGTGGGTTTTATGGCAGCGATAACCGAGATCCCTGTTTTTAAAAAACCCACCCCCACCCCAGCCCTCCCCCTGAGGGGGAGGGAGCTAGTGCGTGCCGCGGCTTAAGTAAGTGCCATTCGGGCCAAAGGTAATAAAAGTTTAGTCAACGATACTGCGACGCCTTATCTCGCCAACGGCAACGCGCTGAGCTCGCAGCCGTTGGCATCGCAGCGCAGTACGCTGCCTTGTTCGTACCAATCCCCAAGAACGATACGGCGCGCGGGTGCGTCGTCGATGTCGAGCGTGTGTACAGCGGGACGGTGAGTATGGCCGTGGATGAGTAGGCGCACGTTGTGTTGCTTAAGAGCGGTGGCGACGGCGGTTTGGGTGACGTCCATGATCTCGGCCGCTTTCTGCGAGGTCGCTTCGCGGCTCATTTCTCGATAACTGCGAGCGATCGCGACGCGTTCGGCGACGCTCTTAGTAAGGAATGCTTGCTGCCATTGTTCGTCGCGCACGATCGCGCGGAATTTTTGGTGTTCGACGTCGTCGGTACAGAGCGAATCGCCGTGCATCAGCAGCACTGGTGTGCCGTAGAGATCGACGACGGTCGGGTCAGCGATGACGCGGCAACCAGTGGCACGTTCGAAACCTTCGCCCACTAAAAAATCGCGATTGCCGTGCATGAAGTAAGTCGGCACGCCGCTGGCAGTCAACGCTCGCAGGCCGTCGATGATCGGTTGGAACTCAGCCTGGGCGACGGCTTCGTCGCCGATCCAGTACTCGAAAAAATCGCCGAGGATGTAGAGCGCCTCGGCGGTGCGCGCTTCGCCTTTAAGGAAATCGAGGAACAGCGCGGTGATTTTCGGCCGGTCGGCGGTGAGATGCAGGTCGGAGATGAACAGCGTCGTCATCGGCGGCGAGGCGATTTACTTAACGCCGACGACCTGCACCTTCTCGATAATGGCGTCGGTCAACGGTACGTCTTTGAAGCCAAGCTTCGAGCCGGTCGGTATGCCTTTGATTGTGTCGACCACTTGCAGGCCCTCGATCACTTTGCCGAACACGCAATAGCCCCAGCCGCTCGGCGTCGGCGCGGTGTAATTCAGGAAATCGTTATCGACCACGTTGATGAAGAACTGGCTGGTGGCCGAGTGTGGGTCGCTGGTGCGCGCCATGGCCAGGGTGCCGCGCTCGTTGCGCAGGCCGTTCTTGGCTTCGTTCTCGATCGGCGGCCGGCCCACTTTCTGCGTCATGCCGGGATTGAAGCCGCCGCCCTGGACCATGAAGCTGTTGATGACGCGGTGAAAAATGGTGCCGTCGTAGAAGCCCTCGCGCGCATAGGCGAGAAAGTTGGCGACGGTTTTCGGTGCTTTGTCCTCGTACAGGTCGACAATGATGACACCGTGATTGGTCTGTATGTGGATCATGAAGTGGCTCTCTAAAGGTTTTCGGCCGGCACCGTCCGTGGGTTTTCTGCCGGCGTGACGCGACGGACGGGCGCATTGTGACCGGCTGTGGTTTTGCGCGCAACATCAGAGGCTTCGCTGTTTCGCATGATTCCGCTACCATTCGGCCGCATGAACTCGCTGACTAAGACGCGCTTTGCGCCGAGCCCCACCGGGCTACTCCATCTCGGTAACATCCGCACCGCCTTGTTCAATTACTTGCTGGCGAAGCACGCCGGCGGTATTTACTTGCTGCGCATCGAAGATACCGATGCCATGCGCGGCCAGGAGAAATACACTGCCGCGCTCATGGAAGATATGCGTTGGCTGGGCCTGATGTGGGACGAAGGACCGGAAGCGGGTGGCACGCTGGGACCTTACGAGCAGTCGCAACGCGGGGCGGTGTACGCCACGTATTTTGCGCAACTCGCCGACCGCAAGCTGGCATATCCCTGCTTTTGTAGTGAGCATGAGCTGAAAGTGGAACGTAAAACCCAAATCGCCGCCAGCAAGCCGCCACGGTATTCGGGTAAATGCCGCGGGTTAGCAGCCGCCGAGGTCGAGCAGCGGCGCGCCAGCGGATTGCCGGCGACGTTGCGTTTTCACGTGCCTGATGGTCGCACCATCGAGTTCGACGACGGCGTGCATGGGCCGCAATCGTTCAAGACCGATGACATCGGCGATTTCGTGATTCGCCGTTCCGACGGCACACCGGCGTTTTTCTTTTGCAACGCGGTCGACGACGCGTTGATGAACGTAACGCTCGCCGTCCGTGGCGAAGATCATCTGACCAACACACCGCGGCAAGTGTTGTTGCTCGAAGCGCTTGGCTTGCCGGTGCCGCGTTATGCGCACATCGCCTTGGTGATGGGCAACGATGGCGCGCCGCTGTCGAAGCGCACCGGCAGCAAATCGGTGCAGGAGTTGCGTGCTGGTGGTTTTTTGCCGCTCGCTATCAATAATTATTTGGCGCGCCTCGGTCATACGTTCGAGAGTAACGCGTTCTTAAGCCTTGCCGAGCTCGCGCAACATTTCGATCTTGCGCGGTTGCACAAGTCGCCGGCGCGTTATGACGAAGCGCAGTTGTTGCATTGGCAGCGCGAAGCGGTATTGCATTTGCCGGCCGACGATATATGGACCTGGATGGATGCGTCGGTGCACGCGCTCGTTCCGGCCGATCGGCGCCAGGCGTTTATCGATTGCGTGCGCGGTAACTTGTTGTTTGCTGCTGATGCCTTGCATTGGGCACAGATTCTGTTCGGTCAAGATTTCACGCCGACACATGCGGCACGTGATGCCATGCAGGCTGCCGGCGAAAGCTTCTATGCGCAAGCGGCGGCGGCGCTCGTGACTCATGGTGCTGAGTTCAAGGGATTGAGCGAATCGCTGAAGCAAGCGAGCGGCCGTTCGGGTAAGGCACTGTTCCAACCGTTGCGCGCGGCGCTTACCGGCGAGCTCGACGGCCCGGAGATGGCGAAGCTGCTGCCGCTGCTCGGCGTCGATCGTGCCCGCCAGCGCTTTGCCCGGGCCGGTCAACAATTAAATTAATTTAGTTCAGTCGCCACGCCATTTAATCGAAGGGTCCCTCTCTCCCCTTGCGGGAGAGAGGACAGGAGAGAGGGGTGTCATTAATCCCCCTCTCCCTTGTTCCCTCCCCCGCAAGGGGGGAGGGAGACGCCGGAATAAGCACGCGACGGTGTTTTGAGAAATGCAATGCTAACGATCTACAACAGCCTTACCCGTAAAAAAGAACCGTTTCAGCCGCTGGTGCCGGGCAAGGTACGCATGTACGTGTGCGGCGTCACCGTCTATGACTATTGCCACATTGGCCATGCGCGCTCGGTGATGGTGGTATTCGACATGATTGCGCGTTATCTGCGCGCGCGCGGCTACGACGTCACCTACGTCCGCAATATCACCGACATCGACGACAAGATCATCAAGCGCGCCGCCGAAAATCGCGAGGACGTGGACACGCTGACGGCGCGCTTCATTCAGGCGATGCACGAAGACGCGGCCGCGCTCGGTGTGGCGCCGCCGAATGCCGAGCCGCGAGCGACGGCGCATATCCCGCAGATCGAGGCGATGATCTCGCGGCTGATCGAGCGCGGTTACGCCTACCGCGCGGCCAACGGCGATGTTTACTATCGCGTGCGCAAGTTCGATCACTACGGCGCGCTCTCCGGAAAATCGGTCGACGATCTGCGCTCCGGCGCACGCGTCGAGATCGACGAAGGCAAGGAAGACCCGCTCGACTTCGTGTTGTGGAAGAGCGCCAAGCCGGGCGAGCCGCAGTGGCCGTCGCCCTGGGGCGAAGGTCGGCCGGGCTGGCACATCGAATGCTCGGCGATGTCGACCAGCTGCCTCGGCAATCACTTCGATATCCACGGCGGCGGCATGGACCTGACGTTCCCGCATCACGAGAACGAGATCGCCCAAAGCGAAGGCGCGACCGGCGAGAGATTCGCCAACGTCTGGATGCACGTCGGGTTCGTGCGGGTCGACGACGAGAAGATGTCGAAGTCGCTCGGCAACTTCTTCACGCTGCGCGACGTATTGGCCAAGTTCGTGCCGGAGGTCGTGCGCTACTTCCTGCTCGCGAGCCACTACCGCAGCCCACTCGACTATTCCGAGGAAAACCTGCGCGCCGCCAAGGCAGCGCTCGACGGGTTTTACATCGGCCTGCGCGGGTTGCCGGTCGGACCGCAATTAGAAGGCGACGAATTCGAGGCGCGCTTTCACAACGCCATGGAAGACGATTTCAACACGCCCAAGGCGTTCGCGCAGTTGTCGGCGTTGGTCAGCGAGGTCAACCGTGCCAAGGCCGACGGCGATACCGCCAAAGCAGCGCGGTTGGCCGGCATGTTGCGTCGGCTCGGGGCGATATTGGGACTCTTCCAGCAGGATCCCGACGCTTATCTGCGCGGCGCGGACACGGCGTCAGCCGGCGAGATGACCGCGGCCGAGGTCGAGCGGCTGATTGGCGAACGTATGGCGGCCCGTCAGTCTAAGAATTTTGCGGAAGCGGATCGTATTCGGGGGGTATTGGTCAACGCCGGGATCATTATCGAAGACAGCGCCGGCAACACGACTTGGCGCCGGGGCTAGGCAGAAACGCCGGACATTTTCGCATTACCTGTTTTAAAAGAGTCGTTTCCCGACTTTTTCCGGCACTACTATTGACCCTGCTTATACTTATAAGTAACTTCTCTCGGCAAACCCGGCAAATTACCTAGGCCCGCAGTGCCCGGTTATTGGGCAAGAGTGGGCCTTTCTTATTCTCGTGAGGAAAACCGTGGAGTTATCCGGCGCTGATATTCTCACGCGCTGCCTGCAAGACGAGGGGGTCGAATACATCTTCGGCTACCCCGGTGGGGCAGCGTTGCACATCTATGATGCGCTCTACCGACAGGACAAGGTAAAGCACATCCTGGTGCGCCATGAACAGGGCGCGACCCATGCCGCCGACGGCTACGCCCGTTCGACCGGCAAGCCAGGCGTCGTACTGGTGACTTCCGGTCCGGGCGTCACGAATACCGTTACCGGTATCGCCACCGCGTACATGGATTCGATTCCGATGGTCATCATCAGCGGTCAGGTGCCAAGCCACCTGATCGGTCAAGATGCGTTCCAGGAATGCGACGCCGTCGGTATTACCCGGCCGTGCGTGAAGCACAATTTCCTGGTGAAGGACGTCAAAGATCTGGCGACCACCATTAAAAAAGCCTTCTATATCGCCACCACCGGCCGTCCCGGTCCGGTGCTGGTCGATATTCCGAAGGATGTGACCGCGCACAAGACCGAATATTCCTATCCGAAGAGCGTGCAGATGCGCTCGTACGCGCCGGTGACCAAGGGTCACCCGGGTCAGATCAAGAAGGCGGTCGACCTGATCCTGTCGGCCAAACGGCCGATGATCTACACCGGTGGCGGCATCATTCTCGATAACGCCTCGGCCGAGCTCACCGAGTTCGTGCGGCTGCTGGGCTATCCGTGTACCAATACGTTGATGGGCTTGGGGGGTTATCCGTCGCCCGATCCGTTGTTTGTCGGCATGCTCGGCATGCACGGCACCTACGAAGCCAATTTGGCGATGCATCAATGCGATGTGTTGATCGCCATCGGCGCCCGCTTCGACGACCGCGTTACCGGCGATCCCGCCAAGTTCTGCCCGCAAGCGCACATTATCCATGTCGATATCGATCCATCGTCGATCTCTAAGACCGTCAAGGTCGAGGTGCCGATCGTTGGCAGCGCCAAGTCGGTGCTGCAAGACATGCTCAAGCTGCTTAAAGCGGCCAAGACCCAGCCCGATGCCACGGCGCTGGCCGCCTGGTGGAAGCAGATCAACGAATGGCGCGGCCTCGATTGCCTGGCGTACGACCGCAAGAGCCCGTTGATCAAGCCGCAATTCGTGCTGGAAAAACTGTACGAGCTGACTGGCGGCGACGCGTACGTGACATCCGATGTCGGCCAGCATCAGATGTGGGCGGCGCAGTTCTATAAATTCGACAAGCCGCTGCGCTGGATCAATTCCGGCGGCCTCGGCACCATGGGCTTCGGCCTGCCGTCGGCCATGGGCGTGCAGTTCGCGCATCCGGACGCCACGGTCGCCTGCGTCACCGGCGAGGCGTCGATCCAAATGTGCATTCAGGAGTTGTCGACCTGCAAGCAATACGACTTGCCGATCAAGATCGTCAACCTGAACAACCGTTATATGGGCATGGTTCGGCAGTGGCAGGAGTTCTTTTACGATCGCCGTTATTCGCATTCCTACATGGACGCATTGCCCGATTTCGTGAAGCTTGCCGAAGCCTATGGCCATGTCGGCCTGAGCATCGACAAGCCGGGTGACGTGGAAAATGCGTTGAAAGAAGCGTTGCGTCTGAAAGATCGGTTGGTGTTTATGGACTTCATTACTGATCAAGCTGAAAACGTTTTCCCGATGATCGCCAGCGGTAAGGCGCACAATGAAATGCATTTGTCGCCGAACCAGAAGAACGTTGCCGACCGGGAGCTCGCCTGATGCGCCATATCATTTCAATCTTGTTGGAAGATCAACCGGGCGCGCTGTCGCGCGTGGCCGGACTGTTTTCGGCGCGCGGCTACAATATCGAGTCGCTCACCGTGGCGCGCACCGAGGACCCGACGCTGTCGCGCCTGACGCTCGTTACCAGCGGCAGTGACGAGATCATCGAGCAGATCACGAAGCAATTGAACAAGCTGATCGAAGTCGTCAAGCTGACCGACCTGACCGAAGGCGCACATATCGAGCGCGAGATGATGTTGATCAAGACCAACGCCACCGGTGACATGCGCGATGAAGTGAAGCGCTTAGTCGATATTTTTCGCGGCCGCATCGTCGACGTCACCGACACCACGTACATCATCGAGCTCACCGGTAACGGCGAAAAGCTCGACGCCTTCGTCCAAGCCGTGCGCCCGGCCGGCATTATCGAAGTGGTGCGCTCCGGCGTCTCCGGCATTGCTCGCGGCGAACGTAGTTTGCGCGTGGATGAGAAGCTGGCGACGGTAACACCTAAGGCCGCAGCAAATTCCTGAACGCAACTGATTTCCTCACCCCAACCCCTCTCCCGGAGGGAGAGGGGTTCTAACTCCCTTCTCCCTTCGGAAGAAGGGTCGGGGATGAGGGAAAGCGATTTTAAATGAATTCAGAGATTAACTTTACGAGGACCATCATGAAAGTTTATTACGACAAAGACGCCGATCTTTCCCTGATTCGTGGCAAGAAAGTCACCATCGTCGGTTATGGCTCGCAGGGTCATGCGCATGCGCTGAACCTGATGGACAGCGGTGTGAAGGTTACCGTCGGCTTGCGTGAGGGCTCGGCCACGGTCGAGAAGGCGAAGAAGGCCAACGTCGTCGTGCGAAGCGTCGCCGACGCCGTGCGCGAAGCGGACGTCGTCATGATCGTTGCGCCGGATGAGCATCACAAGAAAATCTACGAGAAGGACATCGAACCGAACCTGAAGAAAGGCGCGGTGCTCGCCGTCGCCCACGGCTTCAGCGTGCACTTCGGCTTCATCAAGCCGCGCGCCGACCTCGACGTCATCATGATCGCGCCGAAGGGCCCGGGCCATTTAGTGCGCACGACCTTTACCCAAGGCGGCGGTGTGCCGTGCTTGATCGCCGTGCAGCAGGACGCCTCCGGCAAAGCGCGTGACATTGCCTTGTCCTATGCCTCCGCTGTCGGCGGCGGCCGTTCCGGCGTTATCGAGACCAACTTCAAAGACGAATGCGAGACCGATTTATTCGGCGAGCAAGCGGTGCTCTGCGGCGGCGCCAGCCATTTGGTGCAGGCCGGCTTCGAGACGCTAGTCGAAGCGGGCTATCCGCCGGAGATGGCGTACTTCGAGTGCTTGCATGAGCTCAAACTGATCGTCGACCTGATGTACGAAGGCGGCATCGCCAACATGCGTTACTCGATCTCGAACACCGCCGAGTACGGCGATTACACCCGCGGTCCGCGTATCGTCAATTCGCAGACCAAGGCGGAGATGAAGAAGATCCTGCAAGAAATCCAATCCGGCGAGTTTGCGCGCGAATGGATGGCCGAGAACGAAAACGGCACCAAGCACTTCAACGAGCTGCGCGCCAAAGGCGCGAAGCACCCGATTGAAGAGGTAGGTGCCAAGCTGCGCGATATGATGCCGTGGATCAAGGCGAATCGCGCCGTCGATCGCAGCAAGAACTAAGAAGTCCACGCCTATCGTGGCAAACGTCAGATATCCGCTCCTCGCGCGTGAGGGTTGGGTCCACGTCGTTGTCGTACTGACAGCGGCGTGGGTGGTCACTCATTTTTTCGGATGGCTTGCGGCGATTCCCGCCTGGTTGATAGCTATTCTTGTCGTGCAGTTTTTCCGCGATCCGCCGCGGCGTCTTCCTAATGTTGTCGGCGCGGTCATTTGTCCGGCCGACGGTTTGGTTATCGCCGTCGGCGAAGGGGAAGATCCCTATCTAAAGCGTCCGGCCAAGCGTCTCTGCATTTTCATGAGCCCATTCAATGTGCATTCGAATCGCATGCCATTGGCCGGGCAGGTGAAAGACGCTTGGTATCACCCGGGTCAATTCGTCAATGCCGCGCTCGAAAAGGCATCGCACGCGAATGAGCGCAATGCGGTCTGGCTGCGGACCGACGAGGGTCACGACGTCGTCGTGGTCCAAGTTGCCGGCTTCGTCGCCCGGCGTATACTTTGTTACATCAAGCCGGGCGATCGCGTCGAGTTGGGCCAGCGTTACGGTTTCATCCGTTTCGGTTCGCGCGTCGAAGTCTATCTGCCGTTGAATGTCGACTTTCGCGTTTCGTTGGGCGACAAAGTGACCGGCGGATCCGACATCATCGCCCACTTCAAACAGTAGTGTTTCGGAGGTAGATCCGATGAGCCGCGCCCGCCTTCCCCGCGAGACAGATACCGTAACAGTCGAAGAAGGGCGAACCCGACCGAAAGGGATCTACATTCTCCCCAGTCTTTTCACCACCGCTAATTTATTCGCCGGTTTTTACGCGATTGCCCAATCGATGAATGGCAATTTCGAGTTGGCGCCACTCGCCATCTTCGTTGCCATGCTGCTCGACACCATCGACGGTCGGGTGGCGCGCCTGACGCATACCGAAAGCGAATTCGGTTTTCACTACGACAGCTTGGTCGACATGGTTTCATTCGGGCTGGCGCCGGCGTTGATCATGTATCAATGGGCGTTGGCCGGTATGGGTAAGCTCGGTTGGCTCGCCGCTTTTATTTACGCCGCCGGCGCCGGTTTGCGCTTGGCGCGTTTCAACGCGCTCGCCAGCAAGCCAGCGAGCGACAAGCGCTACTTTCGTGGCTTGCCGAGCCCATCGGCCGCGGCATTGGTCGTCGGCTTCGTTTGGGTGCTGTACACGACCGGTGTGCCGGGCCGAGACATTAGTATTTTGGCGCTGGTGGTAACAGTGGTTTCCGGCCTATTGATGGTCAGCAATATTCGTTACCGTACCTTCAAAGATCTCGACATGCGCGGGCGTATGCCGTTTGTGGCGGTGATCATTGTGCCGCTGGTGTTCGTGTTGGTTTTTCTCGATCCGCCGCAGGTGTTGTTCGCGATTTTCTTGGGCTATGCCATTTCTGGCCCGGCATCGTGGGCGGTGCGGTTGCTACGGCCGGCGCCGACGGCGCCGGTGGACAAGTCGCCGCATCCGTAGCCGGGAAGAATTCTGTCCTTGAACCAGCTTTGGCTCTGTTTCGCGCCCCCTCTCCCCTAGCCATTCCCGCCCAGGGTGCGCCAGAACCGCGCGCACCCGTTCGGCGGCGCGAACACACGTTAAGTGTGCTCGCGAAATCCCCGCCTCACCCCCCCGCGAGGGGGGTGGGGGAGTAGGGTCGCGGCGCGTTGAATGACCGGGTGTTCAAATTCGGCAAATGTTGAATTATGCTTTGATCATGTCGTTCCGCCGACCCCAAATAGATCCTTCGCTTGCCCTCGCTGCCGGCCGTTTGGCCGCTCCCAGCCTGCTTGCTCTGCTGCTGCGCCGTTAAGCGCAACCATCAATTCCTGGCGAGGAAACAATACGCACCTAAAATGATACGAACCCAGCCGTGACCTTCCGTGAAGGTCGGGCGCAACCTCTTAGGTAGAGAGCGTTATGAAAGAAAAATTGATTATCTTCGATACCACCCTCCGCGACGGCGAGCAGAGTCCGGGGGCGTCGATGACGCGCGATGAGAAGGTCCGCATAGCTCGCGTACTGGAACGTATGCGCGTCGACATTATCGAGGCCGGGTTTCCGGCCGCTAGCAAAGGCGATTTCGAGTCGGTCGAAGCGGTCGCCAGAGCTGTCAGCGACAGCACCGTTTGCGGTCTGGCGCGGGCGGTCGAGCACGATATCGATCGAGCGGCCGAGGCGATTAAACCGGCCAAGCGCGGCCGCATCCATACCTTCATCGCTACCTCGCCGATCCACATGCAGAACAAATTGCGGATGACGCCCGATCAAGTGTTGGAGCGGGCCGTATGGGCGGTGAAACGGGCGCGCAATTACACCGACGATGTCGAATTCTCGCCGGAAGATGCCGGCCGTTCCGAAACCGATTTTCTCTGCCGCGTACTCGAGGCGGTAATCGCCGCCGGCGCGCGCACAGTGAATATTCCCGACACCGTCGGTTACAACCTGCCGCATCAGTTCGGTGAGTTGATTCGTATACTGCGCGAGCGCGTGCCGAATTCGGACAAGGCGGTCTTCTCGGTGCACTGTCACAACGATCTCGGATTAGCCGTGGCCAATTCGTTGTCGGCGGTGTTGAACGGTGCGCGTCAGGTCGAATGCACCATCAACGGTCTCGGCGAGCGCGCCGGTAATGCATCGCTGGAAGAGATCGTCATGGGCGTGCGCACCCGCCAAGATGTGTTTCCGTGCGATAGCTCGCTCGATACCGCGCACATCGTGCCAGCGTCGCGCTTGGTGTCGAGCATTACCGGCTTTCCGGTGCAGCCGAACAAGGCGATCGTCGGCGCCAACGCCTTTGCCCACGAGTCCGGCATTCATCAGGACGGTGTCATCAAGATGCGCGAAACCTACGAGATCATGCGCGCCGAAGATGTGGGCTGGACCGCCAACCGCATGGTGTTGGGAAAGCACTCCGGCCGTAATGCTTTCCGCCAGCGCTTGAAGGAATTGAACATCGAGTTCCAGAACGATGCCGAGCTTAACTCGGCGTTTGATCGCTTCAAGGAACTGGCCGACAAGAAGCACGAGATCTTCGACGACGATTTGCAGGCGCTCGTTACCGAAAAAGGGCTCGAGAGCGAGAACGAACGGTTCCGCTTGGTCTCGCTCAAGGTGTGCTCGCAGACCGGCACCACGCCATTTGCCGAAGTGACGGTCGAGATTGAGGGTGTCGAGCATCAGGCCGGCGCCGCCGGCGGCGGGCCGGTGGATGCGTCGTTCAAAGCGATCGACAGCATTCTCAATAGCGGTTCGCAGTTGCAGCTCTACTCGGTCAACAACATCACCAGCGGTACCGACTCGCAGGGCGAGGTGACGGTGCGGCTGGAAAGGGGTGGGCGCATCGTCAATGGCCACGGTGCCGATACCGATATCGTCATCGCTTCGGCCAAGGCGTATTTGAACGCGCTGAATAAGTTAATCGTGCCGGTTGCGCGTACCCACCCGCAGGTTGGTCCGTCGATATAGCATTAAGTCGCGGTGGGAATTACCCGCAAGCATCGCCGCTGTCTATCCGCGCGCGTCGCTGTTCGTCTGCAAATCGACGATGGTAGACCCGTAGCGATCTGATATCGTTAGCTTATATGTCGACTCCTGAATCAATCCGCCGCGCCTATCTTGAAGCCCTGGGGGTTACGCTATGGCAACCGCGTGCGTCTGCCGCCGCCGATCCAGCGGCGGTTGGTACTGTCGCCGCGCCGACGGTAGCGATTGACGCGCCCACGCTCACCGAGTGGGGACCCCTGCAGCAGGCGGTCGCCGGTTGTACCCGCTGCGACTTGCACAAAACCCGCAAGCAAACGGTATTCGGTGTCGGTAATCGTTCGGCGCAATGGTTGTTCGTCGGCGAAGCGCCGGGCGCGGACGAGGATCGTCAGGGCGAGCCCTTCGTTGGCCGTGCCGGTCAGCTGCTGAACGCCATGATCCAGGCGCTCGGTCTGAAGCGCGAAGAGGTGTACATAGCGAACGTTTTAAAATGTTTGAGATATAACGCACTGGTTCAGCTTGCCGACGGTTCATGGGAGCGTATTGGTCGTTTAGTTCGCCAGCGTTATAGCGGTGAGGTGATGTCGGTTGATGCTGCCGGCAGGCTCGTGCCACGTCGCGTTACCGGATGGCATGAATCCCCGCTTGGGGGGCGACGCGTTTTTCGTTTGACGTATCAATCATCAAAAAATGCTGGCAGCGGACGGGTAAGTGTCCAGCTGACTGGAGATCACGAGGTATTAACGCGGCGCGGGTTTGTGCCTGTCGAAGCGCTTCAATCTGGCGATCAAGTCGCGACCGGACAAGGGTTGAGTCCGCTGGCGTTTGATGTCGTGTGTGGCACCGTCTTGGGTGACGGTTATATCGCCTCGACCAGAACCTTGCTTTCATTCAGCCACTCGGCCGCTCAACGCGCGTACGCGTTATTCAAAGCCGATTTGCTCCGAGAGTTGTGTCCGCAGATAGATGAGTTGACGGTTGCGGCCGTAGCGGGCGGGCCACGGGCGTATCCGGCGGTGCAGGTGCGCACCCGTGCCAATCGCGCCCTGCGTATTCTGCGCAAAGACTTTTATCGGCCGACAAAGCGGGTACCCTCTTGGATTGCCGATCGACTCAATGATCGAATGCTTGCGTTTTGGTTCATGGATGACGGGTATACCCGCATCCGCGACGGGCGTCAGCCGTTGTCTGAAATTGCGGCGCATGGATTTCCGGAAGCGGATTTCCCGATTCTGCTGCAAGCACTTGCGCGATTGGGGCTTCGGGCAAAGGCCGCGAGGGGTCGGCTGCATTTCGATGTTGAAGCGACGAAAGCGTTGTCTGAGTGCATCGCTCCCTACGTACCTCCGGTAATGCGCTACAAGTTGCATCCGCAGGTGGCGGATGCAATATCGTTCGATCCCAGTCGTTTCGATCCTGCGCCAGTCGAAGTTTTGTATGACGATTTTGAGATTTCCGATATCACCGACCAGCCGCGCACCGATACAACGTTCTTTTGTATCGACGTCGATGAAACGCACAATTTCGTCACCGCCGGCGGCGTCGTGCACAATTGCCGTCCACCCGGTAATCGCGATCCGCAACCGAACGAAGTCGCTTGCTGCGAGCCTTACCTCATCCGCCAGATCGCGTTGATACAACCGCGCCTGATCGTCGCTCTCGGCCGTCACGCCGCGCATAGCCTGCTCAAGACCGATGCACCGTTGTCGCGGCTGCGCGGTCAACGGTTGTCGTATCAAGGAACGCCGTTGGTGGTGACGTATCATCCGGCGTATTTATTGCGCACGCCGGGCGACAAGCGCCGCGCTTGGGATGATTTGTGTATCGCCCGCAAGATTGCGGAGGCGCCGACGTGAGCGCCGCCGTCGTCGCCCCCGAACGCGCGCGGCTACGGCCGATGCGCGAAGCGGATTTGACGGCGGTCATGGATGTGGAGCGCGCGTCTTACGAATTCCCCTGGACGCGATCGATTTTTCGCGATTGTCTGCGAGTCGGTTATTTTTGTTATGTCTACGAAACACCGGCCGGTGTGATTGGCCACGGCCTCATGTCGATCGGTGCCGGTGAGTGTCACTTACTCAACATCTGTGTGCGCCCCGATTACCAGCGGCGCGGTCTCGGCCGGGCCATGGTTAACTACTTGGTCAAGCTGGCGCGTCGCCAAGGCGCGCGCGTGGCGTTGTTGGAGGTGCGCGTGTCCAACACCGCGGCCTATAAGCTGTATACCAGCCTCGGTTTCGACGAAATCGGTATTCGTAAAGATTACTACCCGGCGCGCGATGGTCGTGAAGACGCCATCATTCTCGCGCGCGATTTAACCCTCGATCGCGATCCGTCTTCCCTCGAACGCCGCTAGCCAGCAGTAGCGCTTTACAAGCTTTCCGACGCGAAATCCGCCAAGCGCGAACGCTCGCCGCGTTGCAGCGTGACGTGACCGCTGTGGTCCCACGGTTTGAAGCGATCGACCACGTACGTCAGGCCCGAGGTCGTTTCCGTGAGGTACGGCGTATCGATTTGGGCGATGTTGCCGAGACAGACGATCTTGCTGCCGGGGCCGGCGCGCGTGATCAGTGTCTTCATCTGATGCGGGCTCAGGTTCTGCGCTTCGTCGATGATCAAGAACTTGCGCAAGAATGTGCGCCCGCGCATGAAGTTGAGCGACTTGATGCGGATACGCGAGCGCAGCAAGTCGTTGGTCGCGGCACGACCCCAGGCGCCTTGCGCTTGGCCGCCGGTGTCGTGTAGCACGTCGAGGTTGTCTTCGAGCGCGCCCATCCACGGACCCATCTTCTCTTCCTCGGTACCGGGCAGGAAGCCGATGTCTTCACCGACCGGCACCGTTTGCCGGGTCATGATGATCTCGGCGTAGCGTCGGGTT
This sequence comes from Gammaproteobacteria bacterium, assembly GCA_016199745.1. Lineage (NCBI taxonomy): Bacteria > Pseudomonadati > Pseudomonadota > Gammaproteobacteria > Gammaproteobacteria bacterium. The sequence goes on along the minus strand of JACQFZ010000025.1, from coordinate 33,348 downwards.
TCGAGCGTCTGTGCCAGCGCCGCCGCCAGCGTCATCAGCGTCTTGCCGGTGCCGGCATGGCCGAGCAGCGTCACGAAATCGATATCCGGGTCCATCAGCAGATTGAGCGCGAAATTTTGCTCGCGGTTGCGGGCGTTGATGCCCCACACCTTGTGCTTCTCGTGGCGGAAGTCGCGCAACACTTCGATGGTCGCCGTCTCGTTCTCGACGCGGCGCACGACCGCTTCGAACGGATGCGAGTCTTCGGTGTAGATGAACTGGTTCGGTTGCCAGGAACGCACATGCGGGTTGCTGATGCGGTAATACGTACGCCCGTCCTGCTTCCACGACTCCATGTTGCGGCCGTGCTGTTCCCAGAAATCGGCGGTCATGCGCTCGGTGCCGGTGTACAGCAGGTTGGCGTCGTCGAGTACCTGATCGGTGGTGTAGTCCTCGGCGTGCACGTTGAGCGCATGCGCTTTGATGCGCAGGTTGATGTCTTTCGTTACCAACATCACGTCGCGGCCGGCATGGCTCTTGGCGAGGTCGAGGGTGATGCCGAGCAGCATGTTGTCGGCCGATTCGGCGCGCATACCGTTCGGCAGCACGCTGTGCACCGCTTCCATGTGGAAGTGCAAACGACCCTTCTCGATGCTCGGCGATGCCGCCGGGATCTTGATGCCGCCGCCGATATCGCCGTTCGCGTTTTCGATCAATTCATCGAGAAAACGGCTGACTTGGCGGACGTTGCGCGCGACCTCGGACATGCCGACTTTGGCTCGGTCAAGCTCTTCGAGCACGACGATCGGCAGGTAAACATCGTGTTCCTGAAACCGAAGAATTGCTGTGGGATCGTGAATGAGGACGTTGGTATCGAGTACGAAAATCTTCCGCTTTTTCGTCATTAGCTAACCTTGCAGGTGCTGAAAGAGTCCCACCTTGGACTTGCTCTTTCGACTGCTATTTCAAAAACGAGGCGGCACATCCTGTGCCGCCCGCTGGTTGTCATACGTTCTACCGACCGATGCTAGAGCTTACGAATTTCCTCGAGCAGCTCCTCGGCATGGCCCGGGACCTTCACGCCGCGCCATTCTTTGCGCAGTTTTCCTTCCTTGTCGAAGACAAAGGTCGAACGGTCGATGCCCATGTAGGTACGGCCGTAGTTTTGCTTTTCCTGGATGACACCCAGTAACTGACACAGTTTCTCTTCCGGATCGGTAACCAGCTCGAACGGAAAGCCGAACTTGGCCTTGAAGCGCTCGTGCGAATCGAGGTCGTCGCGCGACACACCGAGTACAACGGTTTCGAGATTCTGGAAATCGGTGTAACGGTCGCGGATGTCGCAGCCTTCAGTGGTGCAGCCCGGGGTATCGTCCTTCGGGTAGAAATACAGAACGACGTTTTTACCTTTGAGGCTGGACAGCTGCAGCCGTCCGCCGTTGGTGGTTGCGACCTCGACGTCCGGCAAGGTGTCGATCGTCGGTGTTGCCGGGGCCGTTGCTGGAGCCGGAGCCGGAGCTACGGTGGGAGCGACGGCGGCGACAGGAGCTACTTTGGCCGGTTTGGCCTTCGCTTTCGTCTTCGGCTTGGCTTTCGCCTTAACCTTCGCTTTTGCTTTTACTTTCGCTGGCTTGGGTTTAGCTGCCGGCTTGGCTTTTTTCGCGACCACCCGGCCGCGTGCCTTAACGGCGGCTTTCTTGGTTTTTGTTTTGGTCTTGGTCTTCAACTTCGATTTAACTTTCGCTTTGACGCGCGCCTTCTTTTTTGCCACGGAATTTACTCCTTATAGAGATGCCGCATTGTAGCCGCAGTATCGAGCACTCAAAAGCAGATTCACAATCCTCACGTGCGCTGTCGTCAGCCGCGCGTCGTTTTAATGAGTGCACGCAGGTCCGCCAGTGGCCACGTATTTACCACGTCATTGGCGGCCAGCCAGCGGCGGCGTGCATAGCCGACGCCATAACGCACGTGCGCCAGATCGCCGCTGCTATGGGCATCGGTGCAAATGACAATCGGCACGCCTTCCTCTTTGGCCATGCGGCAGTACCTATCGGGCAGGTCGATGTCGAGCGCCGGGCGCTCCTGCAGGATCCGGTCGGCAGGGTGCGCCAAGATGGTGACATAAGGGTTGTCGATGGCGCCGTTTTCCAGAATGTCCACTTCGATGCCTTTGAGGAGGGTAAAGCCGTTGAGCGTGTCATTCAGCTGGTCGATTTCGCCCATTTGCCGGCGTAGCCGGTCGACGTCGAGGCCGTTGAGCCGTGGTGAGTGCTCGGTGACGGCGAGATATTGCAGTCCACGTGCTTGTGCCGCCCTGGCCATGGCGGCGAGCGTGTCACGGCCATCGGTCGCGTTCGTAGGCGCATGGAGATCGCCTTTGATGTCGGCGAGTTCGATCAGCGTCGGCAGTTGCCCGGCGTGCGCCGCTTCGATTTCGCCGCGGTTCTCGCGCAGCTCCGGCGGAATGAATGGCAAGTCGACGCTGCCGAATACTTTTTCCGCATGCCACCGTGCGTAAACCCCTCTCCCTCCGGGAGAGGGGAAGGGGTGAGGGACGGCGTGGCTACGATCACCGATGTTTTCCCTCACCCCAGCCCTCTCCCGGAGGGAGAGGGGGTCAGTTCGTGCCGTCGTCATCGAGAAAAACTTATCTGACGGAGTACTAGCTCGCGAATCTTAGCTTCGTGCGCGGCCGCGTGCAGTTGCTCGGGGGTGCTGATCTCGAGCAGATCGGCGACCTCATCGAAAACCTTGGCAATGTCAGCGTTAGCGATCGGCATGCCGATAAATCATGCACGAACGCGTATCACCGCGACACCCGACAAATGCCTCAGCGCCTACGTCATTGCCTGTGATCACCGCCGTCTTTAAGATCGCTGGCATTCTTTAAGGGGCGGGCGCAAGCCGGTATGGCACAAGAAATTTTTTCTCAGCAGTTCTGGATCGGTTTTCTGCAAATCATCGGTCTCGATCTTATCTTGTCCGGCGACAACGCCGTTGTCATCGCCTTGGCGGCGCGTTCGTTGCCGCCGCAGCAGCAGCGGCAAGCCATCTTGTGGGGCAGCGGTGCCGCCGTCGTGATGCGTATTGTGCTGGCGCTGGCGGCGATCGAGCTGTTGAAGTTGCCGTATCTCAAGATTGCCGGCGGTGTGTTGTTGCTATGGATCGGCATCAAGTTGCTGTTGCCGGAAGAAGAACACGAGGGCGGCACGAGCGCGGGTTCGAATGCGACGCTGTTCGCCGCCATTCGCACCATTCTTATCGCCGACGTCGTCATGAGTCTGGACAATGTGTTCGCCGTTGCTGCCGCCGCTAAAGGCAGCGTGTTGCTACTGACGATCGGTTTGGCCATCAGCATTCCATTGGTCGTTTTCGGTAGTACGTTTCTATTGAAGCTGATGGAGCGCTTTCCGGTCATTATTACTATCGGCGGTGGTTTGCTCGGCTGGGTCGCCGGCGAGATGTGGGTGACCGATCCGGCGATCAAAGATTGGATAGCGATGACCGCGCATTGGCTGCACTGGGCCGTGCCGTTCGTTGCCGTCATTTTCACGATCGTCGTCGGCAAATGGCTGGCGGCGCGTCAATTGCGGCAATGTGCGGCCGCGCCGATCGTCGATCTTGCCAAGCGCGATCGTTAAGGAGGGCGGTATGTTGCGTGTATTGATTCCGGTCGACGGCTCGGTGCCGTCGCTCCGAGCGCTAGAGTGGCTAATCGACAGTGCGCGCCAAGTGTACCGGGAGAAGCCGGAGGTGCACTTGCTTAATGTGCAGCCGTCATTGCCTGGCGATGTCGCTATGTTCATCAACCGCGAGCAAATCCAAAACTACCATCGCGAAGAAGGTTTGAAAGCACTGACTGCGGCGCGCGCAACGCTGGACGCATCCGGCCTGACGTACGATTTTCATATCAGTGTCGGCGACCCGGCGCATCTAATCGGCCATTTTGCGCGCGAGCAGCGTTGCAATCAGATCGTGATAGGCGCGCGTGGTTTAGGCATGGTCGGCAGCGCGTTGCTCGGCGGTGTGACGATGAAGGTCGTTCACTTGGCGGACGTGCCGATAACGATCGTTAAATAACCGGCTGTTTACCGGCGGGCGATAAAGCGAGTGCCACACCAGCAGCAACTTGTCCCGCCGTATAACATCCGGCAGGACAAGCCTCTCGACATTACGTCAACACGGTTACCAACCGGTAGGTGCGCAGTTTCTGCGAGAACCGCTTGAGCGCATCGATGCCGGTTGCCTCGGCGTCTTGGCACCATTGCTTGAGCGCGGCGACTAATTGTTCCTGACTAGTGGCGGACAAGCGCCAAATGTCGATCAGCTTCTCGCGCATGGCATAGACCGTCATCAGCGTTTGGTTCTTTTCGAGCGCCCGCCGCAGATCTTTTTGCGACGGTTCGTTCAGCAGGCTGCGTTCGCGCACTAACGCGGGTCGTGCATGCTTGAGCAATTCCCACGATGCACGATCCACCGATTTAGTTTTTTTCAGTTCTTCGCGGTGCACCCGCAGCATGACGTCGCGCACGAAATGCGACAGCACGATGAAGCGCGCCTGCACCACCGCCTTTACCGTTTCTCGGTCGATATGCTGCTTGGTGTTGTCATACGTTAACTCCGGCGGAATTCGGCGGATCGTGGCGAGCCCGAGTGCTTCCAGCACGCGGATGTAGTACCAGCCGAAATCGAGCTCCCACCACTTGGATGAAAACTTGGCCGAGCTCGGAAACGCATGATGATTGTTGTGCAGTTCCTCACCGCCGATCAAAAAACCGATCGGCGAAATGTTGGTGCTGCCGTCGATGGGCTCGAAATTACGATAGCCCCACCAATGGCCGAGGCCGTTGATGACGCCGGCGGCGAAGAACGGAATCCACATCATCTGCACCGCCCACATCGTTAAGCCGATCGGGCCGAAGCAGATCAAATCGATCGCCATCATTAATACCACGCCGTAAACGTTACGCGGTGTGTAAAGATTACGCTCGATCCAGTCGTCGGGCGTCCCGCGACCGTACTTCTCGAGCGTTTCCGCTTTGCGGGTTTCTTGGCGGTAGAGATCGGTGCCGTCGAGCAAAACTTTTTTGATGCCAGCCTGCCATGGGCTATGCGGATCTTCCGGGCCTTCCACTCGCGCGTGATGCTTGCGGTGTACCGCGACCCATTCTTTGGTCACGTTGCCGGTCGTCAGCCACAACCAAAAGCGGAAGAAGTGCGAGGCGATGGGATGCAGATCGAGTGCGCGGTGCGCTTGATGACGGTGTTGGAAGATCGTAACCGACGCGATAGTGATGTGCGTCAGAACGAGCGTGACGAGAATGTAGCCCCACCACGGAAGATCGATTAAGCCATTGAGAGTCATAGCGCCTCGCTGTGGGTGAATGGACCCAAACCAAAATAGGGGCGAGGCGCTGCTTTTGCAAGCACTGAATATTTATCGCTCAGTGCGCTTTCTGATATTCGGCCTCTGCCTTCGGCATTAACTCTTCGATTTGCTGGATGCGCTTTCCGTCGAGCGGATGTGTTTGCAAGAATTCGATGCCCTTACCACCGCCGTGTTGCTGGTTGTAATCGCGGAACCGCTTCCAAAATTGAGCCGCCTCGTGGGGATCGTAACCGGCGCGCGCCATGAAAAGGAGTCCGAGATGATCGGCTTCGAGCTCTTGTTGGCGCGAGTGTGGCAGCATGAAGCCGACATTAGCACCGACACCATACGCCGTTTGGACGATTTGTTGCACCGTCTCTGGCCGCGCCTGTACCGCTTGCGAGAGTGCGGCGCCACCGAGCTGAAGTAGTAAGCCTTGAGAGACACGCTCCTGACCATGACGTGCGACCGCGTGCGCCACCTCATGGCCCAAGACGGTCGCTAGGCCAGCTTCGTTCTTCGTTACCTGAAACAAGCCGCTGTAGACACCGACTTTGCCGCCGGGTAAGGCGAAGGCGTTGAGCACATCCGGCTTATTGAACACGACGAATTCCCATTTGGCGTTCGGCAACTGCACGACTTTGGCGATACGTTCGCCGACGCGTTTGACCAACGCATTTTGTTGCGCATCTTTGGAGATCGGCGTCGAGCCTTTGATCTTGTCGAACTCGGTCAAGCTCATTTGCAACACTTCATCCGAATTAACCAGCGACAGCTGCGAGCGCCCGGTTTCCGGCACAGTAGTGCAGGCGACGCCAATAGCGATCGCGGCCGTCAATACATATGAAGCAATTTTGCGAGTAGTATCCATGAGCGAACTCTAACGAATTCTTGGTCTTAGAAACAATAAGGAGTATGAATGTCGGTACGGTGATGTGGAACGGGGTAGCTATTCAGCCGTCTAATTTTTTTGCTCGGCCGGAACGCCCGGACAAGGAAACGATTCAGAATCCATGGAAACGGAATTATGAGAATCGCTCAGGTCGCGCCGCTGTATGAGAGTGTGCCACCAAAATATTACGGAGGAACCGAACGCGTTGTTTCGTATTTGACGGAGGAACTCATCCACCAAGGGCATGAGGTCACGCTGTTCGCCAGCGCTGACTCCGTTACCCGCGCACGATTGGAACCAATACCCTGCAATGCTCTGCGGTTCGATGCCAATTGTGTGGATACGTTGCCGTACCACATGATTATGCTAGAGCGAGTTCTGCGCAAGGCGCGCGCCTTCGACATCATCCACTTTCATACCGATTATCTTCACTTTCCACTGACGCGTGCGCTCGAGACGCCGCACGTGACCACGTTACACGGCCGACTCGATATGCCCGATTTGCCGCCGCTGTATCGGATCTTCGATGATGTGCCGTTGATTTCGATCGGCAATCACCAGCGCGTGCCGTTGTCGTTCGCCAACTGGGTGGCGACGATGTATCACGGTCTACCGGAAGATATTTATAAATTTCAACCGGGGCCCGGAAAGTATCTCGCGTTCCTCGGACGCGTGTCACCGGAGAAGCGGCTCGATCGCGCCATCGAGATTGCGCAGCGTGTCGGTATGGAGCTTCGTATCGCCGCTAAGATCGATAAAAATGATCGCGACTATTTTGAAACGCGTGTGCGGCCGATGCTCGGCCATCGCGGAGTGACATTCATTGGCGAGATCGGCGACCGCGACAAGAGTGAATTTCTCGGCAATGCAGCGGCGCTGTTGTTTCCGATCGATTGGCCAGAACCGTTCGGGTTGGTGATGATCGAGGCGCTGGCCTGCGGCACGCCGGTAATCGCTTGGAACCGCGGCTCGGTACCGGAGATTATTCGCGACGGCGAGAGCGGTTTCGTCGTCGATAGCGTCGACGCCGCGGTCGCGGCGGTCGGCCGCGTTCATACCTTGAGCCGGCAACGTTGCCGGCGGACGTTCGAAGAACGCTTCTCCGCGCGCCGCATGGCGCGCGACTATCTCGCGGCCTATCAGACGGTGCGCATCAACGCCGCCGTGCGCCAATCGGTGGCGTGATGGACGACGTCGTCCAGATCGAAGACCGCTGGTACGTCCTCGCCACCTCGTCGCGTGCCGACGATCGCACGCGCGTGTTGAAACACGGCGAGACGTTCGGCTTGTTCGATCGTTACGGCGATATACAACATCTCGGCACCGGCGAGCAGGGGTTGTACCACCAAGGTACACGCTTTCTGTCGCATTTCGATTTGCGGATCAACGACCGTCGGCCGTTGTTGTTGAATTCGACCGTCAAGGAAGACAACAGCCTGTTGGTGGTCGACCAAACGACGCCGGATCTCTATCGAGACGGCGAGCTCGTCATTCGCAAAAGCACACTACACATTTTTCGCTCGAAGCTGTTGTGCGACGGCGCACATCATGAGCATGTACGTCTAGTGAACTACGGCGATACCACCGCCGAGCTCAAGCTTGGTCTATATTTTGCCACCGACTTTGCCGATATTTTTGAAGTGCGTGGGGTGCAACGTAGTAAGCGTGGTCGGTTGTTGCCGATCGAGCGACAACCCGGCGAAATTATATTCGGTTACGAAGGCCTCGATCGCATCGGCCGACGCACACGCGTCATTGCCGATCAGCCGCCGGACAAAATCGGCGACGGCGACATGGTGTATCTGCTGAAGCTCGTGCCGGGCGAGCAGTGCGACCTTTATCTGACGGTATTGTGCGAAATCGACCAGCCGCGGCTCGAGCGCCTGACTTACGGCAAGGCACTGCAGAGCATCGAGGCCGAGATCGGCGCCGCTAGTGTCGCCGGTGGAGGGATGTTCACGTCGAATGAGCAGTTCAACGACTGGGTAAACCGCTCGGTTGCCGATTTGCGCATGTTGACGTCGCAAACCGCGCATGGCCCGTACCCGTACGCGGGTGTGCCGTGGTACAGCACACCGTTCGGTCGCGATGGCATCATTACAGCATTGCAAATGCTTTGGATCGATCCCGGCTTGGCGCGCGGTGTGCTCGCGTTTCTGGCGGCGCATCAGGCGATCGACGACGATCCGTTGAAAGACGCCGAGCCCGGCAAGATTTTTCACGAGATGCGCGGTGGTGAGCTGGCGGCGCTCGGCGAGGTTCCGTTCGGCCGTTACTACGGCAGTGTCGATGCAACGCCGTTGTTCGTCATGCTTGCCGGAGAATATTACGACCGTACCGGCGACCGCGCCTTTATCGCCACGTTGTGGCCGCACATCGAGCGGGCGTTAAACTGGATCGATAAGTACGGCGATTGCGATGGCGACGGTTTCGTCGAGTATCAGCGACGCAATCCACGCGGTTTGCTGCATCAGGGTTGGAAAGATTCCGAAGATTCGGTGTTCCATGCCGACGGCACACTGGCGCGGCCGCCGATTGCGTTGTGCGAAGTGCAGGGCTACGTGTACGCGGCGAAGCGCGCGGCCGCGCGGCTGGCGCGATTGCTGGACGATGCCACGCGTGCCGACGGGCTCGACCGAGAAGCGCAAACGCTCAAGGAAAATTTCAATCGTGTATTTTGGATAGACGATCTCGGCACCTATGCGTTAGCACTCGATGCCGATAAGCGCCCGTGTCGGGTCGCGTCGTCGAATGTCGGTCACACGCTTTTTACCGGCATTGCCGACGAGGCGTATGCTCGCCGTACTGCCGATCTCTTGTTGTCGCCGTTGTTTTTCAGCGGCTGGGGTATGCGCACGCTGGCGCGGACCGAGCGTCGCTACAATCCGATGTCTTATCACAATGGTTCGATCTGGCCGCACGATAACGGCATCGTCGCCATGGGGCTCGCGCGTTATGGTTATCACGAGCATGTGTTGAAGTTGGTTATGGGGCTATTTGACGCCAGCATTGCGTTTGAGCTGCATCGCTTGCCGGAGTTGTTTTGTGGTTTCGATCGGTTGCCCGGGCAGGGGCCGACGTTGTATCCAGTGGCGTGTATTCCGCAGGCGTGGGCGAGCGGCGCCGTGTTTCATTTGTTGCAGGCGTGTCTAGGGTTGAGCTTTTCAGCCGAGAAGCCGCAGCTTCGTTTCGCGCATCCGTTGTTGCCGGATTATTTGCATTGGTTGGAGATTAAGAATCTGCGGTTTGGTGGAGCGGTGCTGGATCTTATGATTCGACGGCATCCGCATGATGTTGGTATCAATGTGATGCGTAAAGAAGGTGATATTGAGGTGGCGGTGGTGGTGTGAGGTTGAATCGCCCCTATGGGGCGATGCTGGTCGATGTAATAAATGTAATCAGCGGGATGCTCCGCCCCGCAGCCCAGGGTTCCTTTTCTTTGCTTGTGCAAAGAAAAGGAACCAAAAGAAAGCACCCCCCGGGGTGGCGCAAAGCATCCTGCGCTTCTCACTTTTGGCGGCTAACTATGTCTGGCACAACACCTCCCTGTGTTGAGCCAGACGCGCGCCTCCTGCGCGCTCGAAGCCAAAAGCTCCGATGCTCGGAATGCGCCACACGGGGATTAACCGCAACCGCAACTGCAACAACAACTGCCTATTTCACTCACCCCCCACCCTAGCCCTCCCCCGCTGTTGCAGGGGAGGGAATGTGTCTTTTGTAGGGTGGGCAACGCCTTTTTGCCCACGCGGGTTCAAATAACGCGTGGGCAGCAACGCTGCCCACCCGACAGGGTTAGATTTTCTTTTTTTATTCCCTCCCCTGCGAAGCGGGGGAGGGTTAGGGTGAATCCCCCTGTGGCGCATGCCCGAGCCTCGCAGGGTTTAGGCAAAAGCCCGAAGGGGAACCGCCAGGGATGGCGGTTCCTGTCGCTCACGCCAGGATGGCGTGTGCGACAGCGCCGGCCTAAACCCGAGAAGCGCAGTGGCATGCTTGCGCCACCGGGGGTGTGCTTCTCTTTGGTTACTTTCTCTTGCACAAGCAAGAGAAAGTAACCCTGGGTGCGGGGCGGAGCATCCCGCTGATTACATTTATTATCTCGACCAGCATCGCCCTCGTAAGAGGGCGATTCAATCATTACTCACGCACAACCGTATTGTTAGTAACCCGTACCCGCTCACCCGTGATCAACCCACCGTCGCTTTCCTGCTTGACCGTCCGCAGCGAGCCGTCGTTCATGCGCACATTGATCTGAAACTCGATCTTCTTACGGATGTTTTTTTCAATCTCATTACCGGCGACAGCGCCACCGATGGCGCCGGCGACCTTTGCGAGTTTCTTGCCGCGGCCGCTGCCGATTTGGTTGCCGATGACTAGACCGGTAACACCGCCGGCGACGGCGCCGACGCCGGTGCCTTGGCCTTTAACTTCGATCGTCTGGATCGATTCAACGATGCCGCAGATTGCGCATACCGGGGCGGGCGGGGCTTTTTTGGCAACTCGGATCGGATCTTTCTTGACGGGTTTGGGCTGCGCCGTTTTAGTCGGCGCAGGAGCCTCGGCTTCCACTGGCTTGTCGGTCTCGGTAACGGCTGGCGATGATTTTTCCTGGGGCGATACGCCAGGAAGCAGGCCGGTCATGGCCGCGACGCCGACACCACAGAAGATGACGACGGCGATGGCGGCGATTTTGACGATCGGTAGTTTTACGGCTTCGGACATTATTACCTCCAGCTTGGGATAGCTGTTGCTATTAACGAGTTGTCGCCCCGCCGGGTTGACAGCAACTGGAGCGAGGTCGTGATCTAGGGTGGCGCGATTCTAAGTTTGTCAGTGTTGCGATGCGGGGTATAGACCGACTAATTGTCGGCGGCGTCGGACAAGCGGGTGTGGGTGAAGGGGGGTCTGTTAGAGTAACGCCATGGGGAAGAGCTTTATTTCATGACGCGTGCACTGATCGTCGGTGGCGGTATTTCCGGTCTTTCATGCGCCTGGTTTCTCCGTCGCCAGGGCGTGCACGTCACTGTGCTCGAGGCCGAAGCTGAAGTCGGCGGCAATATTCGTTCGCTTGAGCGCGATGGCTTTCTGATCGAAAGCGGTCCGAATTCGACGCAGTATCGTGGCGGCGCGCTCGGCGAGTTGATTCAGGGGTTGGCGCTCGACGGAGAATTGATCGACGGCGATCGCCGGGCACCGCGCTATATCGTCAAAGACGATCGCTTGTTGCCGTTGCCGCTCGGACCGCTCGCGTTCCTGACTACGCCGCTGTTCAGTATCGGTGCCAAGTTACGCCTGTTGGCGGAGCCGTTTCAGGCGCGTGGCCAAGTCGAGGAATCGATCGCGCAGTTCGTGCGGCGGCGGTTGGGCGCGGCGTTTCTCGATTGGGCGGTGGATCCGTTTGTGTCGGGCGTATACGCCGGTGATCCCGAACGATTGTCGGCGCGGGCGGCGACCGCGCGTTTATATGCGCTGGAAGCGGAGTATGGCTCGCTGTTTCTCGGCGCGCTCCAGTGTCGAGGCGGTGCGCCGGCGCGGTTGATTTCGTTCAAGCGCGGCATGCAGACATTGCCGCGCGCTATTGCCCAAGAGCTGGGCGATGCTTTGCACGTCGATGCGGCGGTGACCGGTATCGCTCGTGCCGGTAATGGCGAATGGGTCGCTCGTACCGCGACCGCAGAGTATCGAGCCGAGCGGCTGGTGTTGGCGTTGCCGGCGCACCGAGCGGCGGCGTTAATGGAACCGCTGGCGCCCGATCTGGCGCGTGAGCTTGCTGGCATTTTCTATCCGCCGGTCGCTTCCGTCGCCCTTGGTTTCGCCCGCGCGCAGGTGCGCCATCCGCTCGACGGTTTCGGTGCGTTATTGCCGCGTCGAGCGCAGCGGCAAACATTGGGTGTTATTTTTTCGTCGTCGCTGTTCGCGGGGCGCGCCCCTGTCGGTCAGGTGTTGCTGACGGCTTTTATCGGTGGTGCGCAAAATCCCTCGGTCGGCAAGCGTGACGCCACGATGCTGGTCGAACAAGTGTTGGCGGATTTGCGGCCATTGCTCGGGGTAACGGCGGCGCCGGCGTTACAGCACGTCACCCTCTGGCCGCAAGCGATCCCGCAGTACGAACTGGGTCACCAGCAGCGGCTGGCGCGCATCGACGCCGTCTTAAAGGGTTTTCCGCGGCTGCAGTTGGGCGGCAATTGGCGCGACGGCGTGTCGTTGGCCGATAGTGTGAGTCAAGCTAAGGGTGTCGCCGAGAACATTCTGCGCGGTGTTTAGCACTTATTTGGGTTTTAGCGCTGGTGCTTCACACTTATAATAATGGTAGTGAGTATTTCGAGACGTCGTTATGAATGCTGCCGGCCTTAAGATTTCCATTCCCACTATCGTCGTCCCCGATACCGATGAGGTATTGGCATGTGCGCCCCAGCTGAGCGACAGCGAGCGCGATCAGTTGCGCGACCATATCAAGCGTCTGCTCAAGGCGCAGGATGCCGTGCTGATTGCGCACTATTACGTCGATGCCGAGATTCAGCGGCTGGCCGAGGACACCGGCGGGCACGTATCCGACTCGCTCGACATGGCCCGATTCGGCAATCAGCATCCGGCGACGACGTTGGTCGTCGCCGGCGTGCGCTTCATGGGCGAGACCGCCAAGATCCTCAATCCGGAAAAGCGCGTGCTCATGCCGGTGCTCGAGGCCGAGTGCTCGCTCGACTTGAGCTGTCCGCCTGAACAGTTCGCCCCGTTCTGCGATGCGCACCCCGACCGCACTGTCGTGGTTTATTCCAATACCAGCGCCGCCGTGAAGGCGCGCGCGGATTACGTCGTGACGTCGTCGATCGCCGTCAAGCTGGTCGAGCATCTGCGCGATCAAGGTAAGAAAATTCTGTGGGCACCTGATAAACATCTCGGCGCTTATATTCAGAAGACCACCGGCGCCGATATGGTGCTCTGGCCCGGTGCCTGTGTCGTGCACGACAAGTTCAAGGCGCAAGAATTGGCCGATTTGAAAAAGCAGCATCCAGATGCGGCGGTGTTGGTGCATCCGGAATCGCCGGCCGGTGTGATCGCGCTCGCCGATGCCGTCGGTTCGACCAGCCAGTTGATCGATGCAGTAAAGAAACTGCCGAACCAGAAGTTCATTGTCGCCACCGACAGCGGCATCTTTTATAAGATGCAGCAGGCGGCACCGGGCAAGTTGCTGCTCGAAGCGCCGGCTGCCGGCAAGGGCGCAACGTGCAAGAGTTGTGCGCATTGTCCGTGGATGGCGATGGACAACCTACAGACCGTGGCGCACGTGCTTGAAACCGGCGCCAACGAGATTCGTGTCGATGAGCAGATCCGCCAGCGCGCGTTACGTGCTACCCAACGCATGCTCGACTTCGCCAAGCGATTGAACAGCCGCGTCGACGACGACGCCTAGCGCCTTTCGCGTGGAATTTACCAATCTGCTCGGTCTTGCCGCCGGTACTCTCACGACCGTCGCCTTTGTCCCGCAAGTCGTCCAAACCTGGCGCACGCGCTCGGCGCGCGATGTTTCGCTCGGTATGTTTTGTTTGTTCAGTTCGGGCGTCGTGCTTTGGCTGATTTACGGAATCTTCATAGACTCTTGGCCGATCATTGCCGCCAATACGGTTACCCTCGGTCTGTCGCTCGCCATCCTGTATTTCAAGCTGCGTTTTGGTTAATCGGCGAAACGATTGCCGGTGCGGGGTTATGGGGGGCTGAATCGGCGCACAGCTTAGCCGCTTGGTAAAACCTGCTTCGATGGGGCTTTGGTGGGGACGTCGTTGGCGCCAGGGGGGGTGCTAGTTGGGGCTCTCCGTTCGTCGCCCCCTCTCCCCAACCCCTCTCCCGCAAGGGGAGAGGGGGTCAACATAAGATTGGGCACAGTATGTGCTTAACTTAAGGCAGCTTAAAAAGGGACTTAGCCTTCATGGGGCGTTCGACTGCCGGCCTACGGGCGCGGCTGCTGCTGTTGGTGCTATTCGCCGTGATTCCGGCATTCGGCGTCATTGGCTATACCGCCATCGCGCAGCGCCAGCACGCGACCCAGGATGCAGAAAAAGAGGCAGTCAATCTGATGCGCCTGGCCGCTCGCGAGCAGGGCCGGTTGATCGAATTGACTCGCCAGCTGCTGATCGGTATGTCGCAGATGCCGGCGTTGCGACAACCGGCGTACGGCAGTCCGCGTTGTTCCGAAACGCTGCGGCAGCTGCAGAAATCTTATCCTTACTATACGAATCTTGGCGTCGCCGATTTGAACGGCGACCTCATGTGCACATCACGTAAGCTTGCGCGCAAGATCAACATCGCCGATCGCAGTTATTTCCGCCGCACCGTGCAATCGCGTGAATTCGGTATCGGCGATTATCAAATTGGCCGCGTGACTGGCCAGCCGGCGATTAATTTCGGTTATCCGATCGTCGACACTAACGGTAACGTGGTCGATATTGTTTACGCCGCACTCGACTTGAACTGGTTGCAGCAGCTCGTTGCCGGTGTCGAGCTACCTGCCGGCTCGGCCATGGTAGTCGTCGATAGCAACGGTACGGTGCTGACGCGTTATCCCGACGCCGAAAGATGGATGGGAAAGTCGATGGTCGATGCGCCGCTGGTGAAAGCGATCCTGACGCAGCAGCGCGCCGGTGTGACCCTGCTCGACGGCTTGGACGGTGTACCACGGTTGCAAATGTTTGCACCGTTGTACGAGAGCGGATTGGATAAAGTTTATATCTGCATCGGTATTCCACCGGCGGTGGCATATGCCAGGGCCGATGAAGACTTCAGCCGCAGCTTGGTGTTGTTGTTCGTGGTCGGGGTGCTGGCGATTGTAGCGGCGTGGGTGGGAAGTGATGTTTTTATTCTGCGGCGCGTATATGCACTGACCGATGCCGCGCGTCGATTGGCGAAAGGCGATCTAAGCGCTCGTTCCGGATTGCCGCACGGTACCGAAGAGCTCGGCCAACTGGCGCGCACGTTCGACGACATGGCGACGGCATTGCAGCGCGTCAATCGCGCGCTCAAGACATTGAGCGAAGGCAATCGCACCGTCGTACGCGCCACCGACGAGCGCGCGCTGTTGGCGGAGATGTGCCGCATCATCGTTAAGGTCGGCGGTTACCGATTCGCCTGGATCGGCTTGGCCGAGCACGATTCGCGCAAGACCGTGCGGTTGATGGCGGAGTTCGGTTTCGAGGGCGGTAGCAAGGCGCTATCGGAAGCGATCGGACGCGTGAGCTGGGCCGACGACGAACGCGGTCGCGGACCGGCCGGCATGGTGATCCGCACCGGCGAGCCTTATATCGGCCGCAATATCCTAACGGATCCTAACTATGCGCCGTGGCGCGAGCTGGCACTCCGCGTCGGCTATGGTTCTTGCGTCGCTTTTCCGCTCAATGTCGATGACGAGCCAATCGGTGCCTTGTCGATTTATTCGAGCGAGCCCGACGCGTTCGATGCCGAAGAGTTGGAGCTGCTCGAAGAGGCGGCGCGCGACCTGGCGTTCGGTATGTCGGTGTTGCGGGCTCGCAGCCAACACGATGAAGCGAACGCAACGATCACGCGCATGGCGTATTTCGACAGTGTCACCGGCTTGCCGAACCATGCACGCTTCGAAGAGCACTTGCGGCATGAGTTGCCCGAGGCCGGCGGGCAGATGTTGGCGTTGTACGTCATGGACCTAAACCACCTGCGCGAGATCAACGACGCTCTGGGTTTCCATCAAGGCGACTTGTTACTGAAGCAAGTCGGCGCTCGCATTCGCGGCGCGCTCAAAGAAAACGTGTTACTGGCGCGCATGCGCGGCGACGAATTCGGTACGCTCGTGCCGGTACGCGACCAGGAACATGCGGCCGAGGTCGGCCAACAAATCCTCGACGCGCTGCGTGCACCGTTTGCCATCAGCGGTCTCAATCTCGATGTCAGTGCCGCCATCGGTATTTCGTTGTTCCCGGATCATAGTTCTGAGCCGATGCTGCTGATTCGTTATGCCGACGTTGCCATGCAACAGGCGAAACGGATGGGGCAGGGCTACGTGTTTTATGCACCCGAGCAACACAAAGACGGCACGCGCCAATTGTCGATGGCCGCCGAATTGCGGCGTGCAATCGAGCACAGCGAGCTGACGTTGTTCTATCAGCCAAAGATCAATATGCGCGACAACAGCGTCTGCGGCGCCGAAGCATTGGTGCGCTGGATGCATCCGAGCCGCGGCATGATTCCACCGGATGACTTTATCGGCCTCGCCGAGCACACCGGCCTGATCAAGCCGCTCACCGATTGGGTGATCGGCGCGGCCTTGCGGCAGTCGGTCGCCTGGCGCGAAAGCGGTATGCCACTACCGATCGCGGTCAACATCTCGGCACGGACGCTGCACGACAAAGAGCTGATATACCTTATCGACCAGCAATGCGCCGCTTGGCGCGCCGACCCGGAATGGCTCGAAATCGAGATCACCGAAGGCGCCGTCATGTTCGATCCGGAGGCGGCGCTGGCGATCTTGAAGCGTATCAGCGGCATGGGAATCCCGCTGTTCATCGACGATTTCGGCACCGGCTATTCGTCGCTCAGCTATTTGAAAAAGCTGCCGGTCGACGCCGTGAAGATCGACAAATCGTTTGTCATGGACATGCTGACCAACAACGACTCCGCCGCCATCGTCCGCTCGACCGTCGGTTTGGCGCACGATCTCGACCTCAAAGTCGTCGCCGAAGGTATCGAGAGCGAAGCAGTCTGGCAGCAGTTGGCGGCGCTTGGTTGCGATACGGCCCAGGGTTATTACATTAGCAAGCCGTTGCCGGCGGACAAGTTTAAAGATTGGATGGAACAGCGCGTGCAAACGTTAAATGTTGGGGCACGCGCCGGTTCAAAAGTGTAAGACGGCAATGACACTTGCTTAAGAGATTCACCGCCATAACAGCAGCGTTCCCTCTCCCCTTGCGGGAGAGGGACAGGGAGAGGGGGAACCATTAGCAACGTTATATCACCCCTCTCCCCGGCCCTCTCCCGCAAGGGGAGAGGGAGTGGCGGCGGATAGGTTTCGGCTTTTGCTTAAGTAGGTGCCATTCGTGTAAGACGGATAAAAATGTCGAGCGGGCGTGCTGCCCACCCGACATGGTTAAATAATAAATTTAGTGTCGTACCAACACTCGATACCGCAGCGTCGTCTGCCCATTCGCTGGTACGTTTACGTGCCATTCGGCCGTACCTGCCGCCACCTTCGTATGTCGTTGTGACTCCTCCAGCATTTTCCACTCGCCCGGCACCGGCTCGCGCACGGTGACGCTGACCGCGTCGCTCTTGCCGTTCTTCAGCACGATCTCGTAGGCGCTTTCGTATACGTAGCTCGTCGGGTTGGAACGTTCGCGCCGGCGAAAATCGGTTTGTTTCTTGTCGGCGGTGATGTCGAACGCTTCGCCGAGGCGTAGCCGTACCTTCTCGTTCTTTGGTGTGTGATCGATTTGATCTTCGCCGACGAACTGCGCGTTACCGGCGCTGTCCTTTTTGTACACCCGCACGACGCCGCGTGGCATCGGCATGCCGAGGTGCGCCGCTTCGCGGTTGTCGAATTCGACATACACGCCGACCTTCAGCTTTTGGCCGATCTGACCGACGCTCGACAGGTAGTAGTAATCATTTCCTTGCAGCAACAGCTCTTTTGTCACCGGTACGTTGCCGGCGCTCAGCAGCGCTACTTGTTTCGTTTGATTGTCGGCGATCGTCGTCGGCCGGTTCATCGTGTACAGGTGGTACTCGAACAATTGCTCTTGCTGCATCTGTGGCGCCGGTGCGTCGGCTTCCATGGCGACACCCGTGGTCTTGGCTGTTGCCAGCCGGAATTCTTCGCGTACGCGATTCACTTCACCGGCGACCAACTGCAGACGTGCATTCGGATAGGCCGTGCCGCTTTTGTTAGTCAGCGTGACCCAACCGTTTAGATCGAGTGCCGTGTCGTTGCTGTTGAGCTCGGCGACATAGTCAGCGCGCCACGCCAAGCCGCCACTGAGGTACGACAGTTCCAGCGTCTGTTCGCCGGCTTGTGTGTTTTGTAACAGCGTTACTAGTGTCGGCCGGTCGCGCAGATTTTTCGGCACTTCATCGTAGACGATGCGCCCCGGCACGCCGGTCTCGATGCGGTCGCCGATCTTGAGGACGACGCCGTCGTTCACGCTCAACACCTGCGCCGTCTCGATCGTTTCCGCACCCGTGGTCGGGTGGGTTTTGACGATGCGCACGTTGCGGCCGACGTATTTTTCCAACAACTTCATCGGTGTCAGCAAATCGAAATCGAAGTTTTGCTCTAACAGAGTGAACGCCCCGGGGTGCGACAGGCTGCGCAACTGCGCCGTCTCCGGCCGCAACAGCGCGCTGACCTCACGTAGTGCCAGCTGGTTGACGCCGGTATCGAGCGTCAACTTGCGCGTATCTTTCACTAGCGCCAGGTCCTCGTTATAAATCGTTATTGCCACCGATTGCTGGTCGGTCAGGGTGCTGCGGCGCTCCTCGAGTGCGGTCGCACACAAGGAGTAAAGCGCCAAGGCGACGGCGGCCGTGACACGCGATTTCTTCAATAGCATGGGGTTTCTCCTGTCATCGTTCTTCGGAACTGTGACTGTTAACGTAACGGCTGCCGGGATGGGGTTAAGTGAGCGGTTATTGCTAGAATTCGCCGCTACCCATCGATGAATGACCGCTGTGAACGCTGCCGATAGTGCGCCCGATAAATACCGTGCCTTAACCGAGCTTGCCGCCCGCTATCACGCCGGCGAATTTCCGGCGGCGCAGTATGCCGCGCGCTATGTGCTGCTTTGGCAGTTTTTGCGTTATGGCAATCGGTTGGCGCAACGCCGTTCGCATCGCGATCCTCGGCCCGATGGCGCCGTTTGGTGGGCGCAGCTCGAGGCGCTGCCGCGCGCCGATGCGGCGGCGCGGTTGGCCGAGCTGCTCGAGCGTTACGATCTGCGCGAAGTACGTCGACGCGTGAACATCGCCTTGGTCGGCTGGTTGCGTGGTGCTTGGCAACTGACCTTGTGCGAGCATGTGCCCGATACGCGCGAGGTGTTACGTATGCAAACGCGCGGCACGCGGCCGGTAACGCTGATCGCCGATTATCCGCGGCTGTTGGCGCCGGTGCATGACAAGGCCGATGCCTTCGCTTTCGTTTGTCACGATCTCGAGCACGCCTGGCAGTTTTTTCACGATCCTACGCAGCACATCGCCCAGCGCCAATTCGCGCAACGGCTCGATCGGGCCATCGAGCAGGGGACGTTTGCGACATATGTCGCCGACCCTGTTTTCGCCGAGAAATTCGCCTATCTGGCCGCCGATATGAATACGCATGTGATGCATAGTCTGCAGTATTTGCGCGCTATTTTGCTCGAGTTTTACCTGCGTGCCGAAGGTAAGGCGACGCACGAGCGATTGTCCGCCGCGGCGCGCGTTGCGATCGATCGTTGTCTTGCCGGTTTATGTGACGGTGTGCCAGCGGACGATGTGCTGACCTTTTTGCCAGCGCTCGGCTGATGAAAATAGTGGCAGTATTCCTCCGACCGGGCATATGATCTGTGCTGTTGTCCGTTATGGAACAATAAGAATCAGGTAGGCATGGCACTTACTTAAGCCGCGGCACGTTCTAGCACCCTCCCCCTCAGGGGGAGGGCTGGGGTGGGGGTGGGTTTTTTACTCGGTTATCGCTGCCATAAAACCCACCCCCCTCCCAACCTCCCCCCTGAAGGGGGGAGGAGTCAATCGTGGCATCTGTTGTCGATGGCGCTTAAGTAAGTGTCATTCGAATCAGGTAGGTTAATACAGGCTCGGTTTTGTCACGGCGCCTTTGGTAATCTTCATCTGTTCTATCGGTCCCGATAACGCGCTGGCCGTCATCGCTTGGTGCGGCACTGGCTTCACGTCTCATCCAACGTTCGTAAAAAGGACCTTACTCAATACACCATAGGAGATCCGTTGTGACACCGGAAACTGTAAGGCTCGTGCAGGATAGCTTTTCGAAGGTCGTCCCCATCGCCCCGCAAGCGGGAGCGCTTTTTTATAAAAATTTGTTCAGCATCGACCCGAACTTGAAGTCGATGTTCAAAGGCGATATCAACGCGCAGGGCGAGAAGTTAATGCAGTTGCTTGGCACCGCCGTTAACCAACTCAACGATCTCGATCGACTCGTTCCAATCTTGCAAGATTTAGGGAAGCGCCATGCGCAGTACGGTGTTCAGGATTCTCACTACGAAACCGTCGGCGCCGCATTATTGATCACATTGGCCCAAGGGCTGGGCGATGCATTTACGGCGCCGGTCAAAAATGCCTGGACCGACGTTTATGGGGTGATGGCGCGGACGATGAAAGACGCGGCCGACGATCATTCCGGTGCATCGGGGTAAAGCCGGTTGCCGCCGTTGGTCATCTTCGTTGCGTCGGTGGCTCTACCGGCTGACTAAGCAAGTTCATCGGCCAATCTCTCCGTTAGTCCGGATAATTAGTCCGCCGATGCCGCACCGTCTGTTGCCAATGAGCGCATAATTAGCGCTTATCAATCCCCAGGCTGGGCGGAGGGGTTGTGCGCATGACAACCTTCCCATCATGGACATGGAGTAGTTACGCCATCGCGGTGTTGGCGGCGATACTGGCGTTGCTTCTGCATCAGTTGCTCGGATCGATCCTCGCGCTGTCGACATTGTTGCTCATCTTTGTGCCGCCAATTATGGCGGCTGCGTGGTTAGGTGGGCTTGGCCCCGGGCTGCTGACCACCGTGCTGAGTGTTCTTGATCGCCGTCACCGGCAAGTCGCGCGACGAGTTGCTTGGCGAAAGTATCTGGAAGGTATTCCCCGATCTCATCGGCACCGCCTTCGAGCGCGATTTGCGCGATGCTGTGGCCAAGCAAAAGCCGGCAACGTTCGAATTTTTCTATCCGAGTTGGAGTCGATGGTTCGAGATCCACGCCTATCCGTCAGCCACCGGCGTGGTATTGCTGATCGCCGACATCACCGAGCGCAAGCGTGCCGAGTTGGAGTTTGCCGCGCTTAGCAAGCACCTCGCGGCCGATCTCGCCGATATGCAGCGGTTGCATGAAATCAGTATTTGTCTGGTGCGCCAAGACGATTCGCGCGCATTGTTCGAGCAGATTCTCGATGCGTCGATCGCCATCATGGGCGCCGACCTGGGAAACCTGAAGATGTACGATCTGCTGTCGGGACATTTGCGAATTACTACGCATCGCGGTTTCGATCAGGCATTCGTCGATTATTTTGCGTCGGTCCCAATGCAGCGCACTAGCTGCGGTATGGCACTGTATCGAGGCGAGCGCATCATCATCGACGACTTGACGCGGAGCCCGATTTCTCTCGACCCAGAGCTGCTCGAGCTGATGTTGCGGGTAGGGGCGCGTGCTATGCAATCGACGCCGTTGCGGAGTCGATCGGGCAAATTGCTGGGCGTATTGTCGACCCATTTTCGGGTACCGCATCGACCCGACGATCGCCAATTGCGGCTGCTCGATTTGTTAGCGCGGCAGGCGGCAGATTTAATCGAGCGCACGCAGGTGGAGGAGGCATTGCAACAGGCGCATCGGCGTAAGGACGATTTCTGGCAACGCTGGCGCACGAGTTGCGTAATCCGCTCACGCCGATCCGCAATTCGCTGTATGTCCTGCGCTTAAAAGGCGGTGTTGCTGGCGACACCCGGGAATTGCAATCGTTGATGGAGCGGCAGGTAGACCACTTGGTACGGTTAGTGGACGACCTGCTCGATGTCTCGCGCATTACCGAGGGCAAGATCGATTTGCGCAAAGCGCAGACGGTGGTGGCAGCGATCGTGCAACATGCGGTCGAGGTAAGTCGTCCGCTAATCGATGCGCAACGCCAGCAGTTGCATATCGCGTTGCCGTCCGAGCCGTTGCTACTGGAGGCAGATCCGGTACGGCTGGTGCAGGTGTTAGCGAATCTCTTGAATAACGCCGCCAAGTTCACCGATGAGGGCGGGCATATCTGGCTGACCGTCTGGTATGCCGGATATGGATGGTTACGAAGTGGTGCGTCGAATCCGCCAGGAATCGGCACCGCAAGAAATCGTGGTCATCGCGTTATCCGGCTGGGGCCAAAAAGAAGATCATCGTCGTGCCAGCGAGGCTGGCTTCGACTACCATCTGGTTAAGCCGGTGGACCCGCGCATTCTCGAAGAGGTACTGGCGCAAGCCGCCGCGCGTGAGCCGGCGACGTCGTGACCCTGGCGCGCGCGATTCTTTAATATACAAAGATAGGTGAAACAGATTTTCGGAGGGGGCACATGACCGAGCAACCGACAAAGAAGGAAAGCTTGAGTGACGAGTCGCTGTTGTATCGCGAGCCGAATCGCGGCGGCGATGCGACGATGAAGAAATTTGTGCCGGCTATTCTCGTCATCGTCTTGATCGGCGCCTGCGCCGGTTTGTATTACTACTGGATCCATGGCGAGCAGCGAGCCGCGCCGCCGCCGGCACTGCCAGCCGCTGCACCCGCGCCGGCGCCCGCGCCGCCGATTCGTTATCCGATCAAAACCGCCGAGCCCGAGCAGGCCAAGCCGTTGCCGCCGTTGATGGAAAGCGACGCTGCCGTGCAGGAAACGCTGGCCGGCTTTGTCGATAAAAATTCGCTCGCCCGCTTCGTGTATCTCGACAGTATCGTCCGCCGATTTGTCGTAACGATCGACAACCTGACGCACGAGAGTGTGCCGCAGCGTTACTACTTGGCGAAGCCGGCCGAGGGTAAATTCGTCGTTAGCGGTAAGCGCGACAGCGGCATCACTCTCAGCCCGGAAAATTATCGACGCTATAGCGCCTATATCCAGCTGGCGGAATCGGTCGATACCAAGAAGCTGATCGCGGCGTATGTGTATTTCTATCCGTTGTTTCAGGAAGAGTACAAAAACCTGGGTGATCCGAAGCGCTACTTCAACGATCGCGTGGTCGAAGTGATCGACGATCTGTTGGCCGCGCCCGATGTCAAACAACCGGTAAAGCTCGTGCAGCCCAAGGTGTTTTACGAATTCGCCGATCCCAAGCTCGAAGGACTCTCGGCCGGCAAGAAGATTATGCTCCGCATGGGCAGCGATAATGCCGCCCGCGTTAAGGCGAAGTTACAGGAGATCCGCCGCGAGATCACTTCGCTAAGCCGATGAAACTCACCGCCAGCTTTCTTCTACTGCTGCTGTCAGCGAGCAGCTATGCCGCTAATTTCGCCGGCACGGTTGTTCGCGTCACCGACGGCGATATCTTGGTCGTGCAAGACGACTCGACACACGGCCAAGTTCGCGTGCGACTCGCCGGCATCGAGGCGCCGAAGCGCGGTCAGGCATTCAGCGATGCATCGCGCCGATCCTTAGGGCTGCTCGCCGTCGGCCAAACAGTCGCCGTCCAATGGCAAAAGCGCGACCACAACAACCGGATCATCGGCAAGGTGCTGGCTGGTAGCCGCGATCTCGGTATGCACCAGTTGTATACCGGCCGCGCTTGGTATTCCGAGCCGAATCAATCGGAGTTGTCGGCCGATGATCAGCGCGCTTATCAAGAAGCCGAAGAGTCGGCACGCACCAAACAGATCGGCCTGTGGCAGGATCCGGCACCGGTGCCGCCGTGGAAATATCACAAGCGTCGTTGACGGGAATTTATTTCTTCACCATCGCTTTTCATCAGGACCCGCCGCTGTCGTACGGTTTCCGGCGCCGGCGCAGGGTGCGCGAGCTGAATTCCAGCGGCATGCCGGTGCGCGAATATGGGCGTCGTGTGCGCACTTGTGGTTAGACGGTAGGTGGCATTTCCCGCAGGAGGCGGGTGGACAATACCCTGTTGTTTGTTTGGTTATGCGAGCAAACCCCGAAGCGCCGCTGCGAACTTACCTGATACCCTAGCATCCAAAAAACACAACTCGTCCTGACGCTAGCGGGTTCGCATTAGGAGGCAGCGTATGAGTTTCTTCGACAGCATCGGCAAAGGCATCATCGGCCAGCTGACCGGCGACAGAGAACAGAACAGCTTGATCGGTGCCGCCGCGCATTTGATCACCAGTGACAACGTCGGCGGCTTGAGCGGCCTGGCGCAGCTGTTCAACAAGCAGGGCCACGGCGACACCATCGCTTCGTGGATTTCCGCCGGCGAAAATCGGCCGATCTCACCACAAGAGTTGCAGACCGTGCTCGGCGAAGATCGCCTACGGCAAATCGCTAACGCCGCCGGCCTGTCCGAACCCGACGCCTCGCGCGGTCTGGCAAACGTGTTGCTGCAGCTGGTCGACAAGCTAACGCCCGACAGCAAGCTCCCGGAAAGCGACAAAGCCAACGACGCGCTAGCGCAACTCGTCAGTCGTTTCCTCCGCCATTGAACGCGCGCAACATCGCGTGCGCCGCGCTCA
The DNA here is from genome assembly GCA_016199745.1 of Gammaproteobacteria bacterium. NCBI lineage: Bacteria > Pseudomonadati > Pseudomonadota > Gammaproteobacteria > Gammaproteobacteria bacterium. The sequence continues at coordinate 8,734 of JACQFZ010000025.1, read as the reverse complement.
TTGCCGCCGCGCTGATAACCATTGGCTGCCAACAAGCCTATTACGGCGCGATGGAGAAACTCGGCTACGAGAAGCGCGACATTCTTATCGATCGTGTCGACGACGCGCGTAAATCGCAGCAACAAGCGAAGCAACAATTCGAATCGGCGCTCGCCCAGTTCATCAGCGTCACTAATTTCTCCGGCGGCCAGTTGGAGCAGCAGTACAACAAACTGAAGAAGGCTTACGAAGACAGCGAGGAGCATGCCGACGCCGTGCGTAAGCGCGTCGCCGACGTCGAACGGGTGGCGGGTGATTTGTTCGACGAGTGGAATAAAGAGCTCAAACAATATTCGAATCCCGACCTGCGCCACTCCAGCGAACGCCAGCTGGAAGCGACGCGTAGCCGCTATCAAAAACTCATTACCGTCATGAAGCGCGCCGAGAAGAAGCTCGATCCGGTACTCGCCGCGTACCGCGATCGCTACCTGGTGCTAAAGCACAACCTCAACGCCCGCGCCATTGCCTCGCTCCGCAACGAGCGCGCGAAAATCGAATCGGACATCGGCGCTTTAGTGACGGATATGAATCGCTCGATCAACGAAGCAGACACCTTCATTAAGGAGATGGAGGCAGATAAGAGTTAGAAGTCCCTGACTGTACTAACAAAAATGCTCAACTTGGAGGAGCACCGCCATGAAAAATCGTACTCATCGGTACCAGGCGTTAGTTGCTTTAGTCTTCTCTGCATTAGTTTTTTCCACCACTGCTTACGCGAACGATCGCTTCGACCGCCTGGTCGTCTTCGGCGACAGCCTATCCGACCCGGGAAATGCGTTTGTCGTGCTCCACGAAGTTTCGGTGCCGCCGTACGACCTGATCCCGAGCGCACCCTACGCCATCGGCGGTCATCACTTTAGCAACGGCGAAACCTGGATCGAGCAATACGCTAAGGACGTCAATCTGGAAAACACGGTCGGCCCAGCGTTGCGCGCCCCTGGTAAATTCACCAACTACGCCACCGGCGCCGGCCGCGCCCGTCCCGGCGATCCGTTCGATTTGTCGTCGCAGGTATTGTCATTCTTGGCCGGCCATTCCGGCACCGCCAGCGCCGACTCGCTCTACGTTGTGTACATCGGCGCCAACGACGCGCGCGATGCCATCGCCGCGCTCGCGACCGATCCGTCCGGCGCCAGCAGCACCGACATCATCGGCGACGCGATCGAGGCGATCACTAATAATATCCTCATCCTCACATCCGCCGGCGCCCGCGAATTTCTAGTCCCGAACGTACCCAACCTAGCGCTGACGCCCGCCATCCGCCTAGAAAGCCCGCCCGTGCAAGCGGCCGCGCAATCGATGTCGGTGGCTTTCAACGACGCGCTGGCCAACACGTTGGCGCAACTAGAAACCCATTTCCCGATTACGATTCACAAATTAGATGTGTACGCGATATTGAACGACGCCGTTGCCCATCCCGACGCCTACGGCTTCACCGAGGTCGCAGCGCCGTGCATCACGCCCGGCACAACGGCCGACCCCGTCTGCGACCAACCCGATCAATTTTTATTCTGGGACGGCATCCACCCAACGCGCGCCGGCCATGCCGTGTTGGCCGATCAAGTCGAAGAGGTACTACCAGACCATCACCACGCACTAAGGCACCACCATTTCCGAAAATGATGCTGCCCACGCCGCTGAAAGAATATAAATAGCATTCCCTCCCTCGCACAGCGGGGGAGGGTTAGGGCGGGGGCATTTCAATTTAACTACCGATCCTCAAGCGCCGAGAGCGCGAAAATAAGAAATAATTCGCCCTAGTCGCCGGCATATGCTGGTGCTAAACCTGTCACCCGCTTTTTGTACTAAATTACGTCCCCATATACTTACAAGAAGGGAGTTATAAAAATGAAACCCGTATTCATTCTCTTAATTGTATTTTCGACGTTGATCGGCTGCAGCGGCAAAGAAGCCAACCCGCAAGCAGGACGCTTTGCCGAGAGTCCCGTTGCCGCCGAGGCAGATGGCGCTAGAAACAAATATCTGGCGTATGAACATTCCATCTCCGTCGATACAACGGAAGACGGCACAAGTAGCCTCTACGAAAAAATAATTTCCACGTGCAAGGCCGACAAGCCGAACGGTTGCACATTGCTTGATTCAAATCTAACAACAGGTCGCAGTATCTCGGCACAAATAAAGATTCAAGCGAAACCGGCTGGCATCAAAAATATCATTGGCATCGTTTCTGCCGGCGGCGAGCTGATCAATCAGGCAACGCACGTTGAAGATTTGGCGCTACCGATCACCGACAACAACAAACGCCTGGAGATGCTCAAGCAATACCAGCTGCGGTTGATGAAGCTCGAGCAAAAAGCGAATAACGACGTCGATGCACTGATTAAGGTTTCCAAGGAGCTGGCGACTGTCCAATCCGAGATTGAGCAAGCCGCGGGGCAAAGCGTTTATCTGCTGGAGCGCGTAAACCTTGAGGTTCTGACAATCTCTATCGGCACCCATATCAATCGTTCATTTTGGTCGCCGATTGCAAATGCCGTTGCAGATTTTTCCGGCGATCTATCGAACGGAATATCCAGCACCGTCTGGGCCCTCGCTTATATTCTGCCATGGTCAATCATACTTTTAATATTCGTTGTGATAGTTCGTAAGCTTTGGCGTCGCAAAAAAATATGATTGATTGAGCCGATGGCCGTCGCCATTTTTTGCATTCCCGTCCCTGCGTTAGCGGGGGGCGGGTTAGGGAGGGGGTATTTCCCTTCAGTTGTTTCCAGCCTTACCTCATATTCGCGCGCGGTTCACTACGCTGTACTAAAATGCAACTGTTACCATAATTTAACGACAACGGTAGGTCGGGCGCGCATAACAAACATTTGGAGGATCACACGCCGTGGAAGTCGCTAATGTCCCTTCGTACTATCAGACTGCGATCGAACAGGTGACCGCCGCCCTCACGCAAGGGCTCGGCGAAAATCTCTATTCCTGTGTGCTATACGGCAGCGCAGTGCGTGGCGACATCGTTCCGAAAGTTTCCGACATTAATTTGTTATTGGTCCTGAACGAATCCACGCCAGAAGCGCATTCGGCGATTGCGGCAGCGGTTCGCGGAAAGGTCGTCGTTAGTCCATTCATTGTCGGACGTCGCGGAATGGAGCGAACCGTCGAGTGCTTCCCGATAAAATTTCGTAGCATCAAACGCCACTATCGCGTTCTTGCCGGCGTCGATCCGTTCGACGGTATCAACGTGAGCCAAGACATCTTGCGTTTTCTCTGCGAGCAATCGCTGCGGAACTTGCGCTTGCGCTGCGTGCATTTCTTCGTCGTGTCGGGCAACGACCGCCGTCGTTATCCGCAGTTTCTGTTAGGTCTCATCGCTAAAATATTTACCGACCTGTCCGAGCTCTTACGGCTTTCAGGGATCGAGGTCGCTAACGACTTCGATGCGCGTATTGCCCCGCTAGAACAGCATCTCGGTGTAGATGCGTCGGTATTGCATGACCTGTTGAAGCTGAAGCAGGATTCGCATCGGCTTTCAGCGGACGAGATAGAGAATTTTCATTCCCGCCTGTTCCGTCTGCTCGATAGCGCCGTGCAATGGATGGAGGTCAAATGGCCACGACCGACACATTAGCCGGAACCATCGTCCGTTGCCCGGCGTGTCTGGCGCAGCAACGCACGATTGGCAAGCCTGCGCCTTGGGATCAACTGCGTTGCCCACGTTGCAGACGCGACTTCGAATTTCGCAACGCGCTTCCGTTCAAAACCGATACAAAGTCGGCAACGGCTGCTTTCGCGGAAACGATAGCGGCGCCTAGTCAGACCGTGTTCTGGGTGTGTGGACTATTGTTGACGGTACTCGTGTTGTTGTCTGCCTATCGCGTGCAGACGGGATTTGACGGACCCGAATTCCTCGTGTTCTACTTTTTTGCACTCCTGCTTTCTTTCCTGGGTACTTATCTGCTCCGCTTTTTCGGCGAAGGCGATGTGCCCAATTATCTGTCGTTGCTGATCTTCGAAGGCATCGGCGTCGAACGCCTGCTCTACGGGCTCTCGCAGGGTATGAGCAAATTTTTCGGTTTGTTTGTTCTCATGGTCTTTGGTTTTTTCTTTTTGACGGCACGTACCGAAATTTCCCGCAATTGGAATTCGAGCAACGGCAATTCGAGTGGCGGTTGTGGCGGCGGCTGCGGCAGCAGTAGCTGCGGAGGGGGGTGCGGCGGATGCGGCGGCTAGGCATCGGTTATCGGCGTGAGCTGGCGCGCTGGATCGATACGCGTCCTGCGCAGATCAGTTGCCTGGAAATCACCGCCGAGCATTTTTTCGACGCCGGCGAGGAGCGCCTCAAGGAATTGCGCCGCGACTATCCGTTGTTCGTGCATGGCCTGGGACTATCGTTGGGCACACCCGGCCCACTCGATGCCGAAACGTTGGCCCAGTTTGTACGTGTCGTTAAGGCAGCCGATCCGTTATGGATCAGCGAGCACGTCGCCTTCACACGCACTGCCGATGTCGACCTCGGCCATCTCAATCCCGTCCTGCCAACAGAAGAAACGTTGGCCATCTTCGCCGACCATGCGCGTGAGTTGCTGGAGCGTTGCAACAAGCCGCTGATCCTCGAGAACATCACCTCGCACTTGCGGCTCGACGGAACGATGCCCGAGACCGAGTTCCTGAATCGGTTGTGCGACCGTTCCGGTTGCGGATTGTTGCTGGATGTAACCAATCTTTATATCAACGCCCGCAACCACAACTTCGATCCCGAGCAATGGCTGCACGAGATCGATCCGAAACGCATCGTGCAGCTGCACGTCGTCGGCTACTCGAAGCACAACGGCCGCTGGGAAGACCTGCACGCCGAAGCCATTCAAGAAGACCTACTGGTGCTGATCGCCAACGTCCTCGACTATGCGCCAGTGCAGGCAGTGATCGTCGAGCGCGACCACCACTTCCCGTCGCCCGTTGAATTTGCCGCCGACTTGGAATTGCTCCAGGCCATGCTAGAGCCGGCTCATGCCTGAGATTGATTTCACCACCGCCCTCGCTAAGCTGCTCACCGACCGCGACTTACGCGATCTATTCCGCCGCGACCGCGACGAATGCACGCGGCAGATGTCGATTCGCGAATCCGACAAGCCGGCTTTCCTCGCACTCGCACCGGAACATCTCGACGCCCAAGCCGAGACACTCGTTCGCAAACGCTTGTGCGAGGTGCGGCGCTTCCTCCCGAAAACCTTCAGGCAATTAGCCGATCGCGCCGAGTCGCTGTTCTTCGCTTACGCCCAAACCTTCTGGCCCCAAAACCACACTCGCCATCGAGAAGACGCCGTTACCTTCGGCCGCTATCTAGTCGACCACGTCCGCGGCACGCTCTATCTCCCCGAATACCATCGCCTGCAGTTCACTTTCGAGAACCGCCGCTTCTCCATTCACTTCAGCCGTCACACCGAGATCCGCACCGGCTCGTGCCCGGCGATTCAAATTCTCTGGCGTTCCGGCGGCGGCAAACTAAACCAAGTGATTTTCTATCTCGCGCCGATGGTGTCTCGGTTATCGACTCGATCACCCTGCAATAAGTCATCCCTTTAACGCGAGGCGCCATTGCGCCGCCGCTTATCCTACATGTGCCAGCGGTAGTCAGTGTGTCATTGCCATCGCCATTCGTAATCCGTAGGTTCACGGCCTGTCGACGATCTCGGTGGTCACGGGATCGATAAACAAAGAAGGGAGGAACAACAATGAGACCATCGAGCGTTTCGATCAAAGAATTTTTGACGTCCGCTGTTCGTTCCGCCATCTCGACCGCTTGCTCATTCTTCCAAACCTCTCGCTGCGCCTATTGCCGTCTTGGGTTAATCCCGTTGCATGGCATGGGAACACCGCGTCGATTTGTTCGTTAAATCCGCTGACCGAACCCCGTCGTCATTTGGAAATTCTGCCGGCGAGTCCGTTTTCAAAAAAGGAAAAAAGACAATGCGTGTCTGGAATACACCAAAAGGGAAATCGCGAGCGCCGTTAACCGTGGCACTCGCGTTGTGTCTATCGTTCGTGATGAACGTCGGTAACGCTTACGCCGCCAACCGACCGTTCCCACAACAACGCAACTACGTCGGCAAAATCAAACCCAGCCACGTTACCCAAACGCAAATGAACACGGCCGTTGCCAGCTACTACGGCTACTGGAAGCAGAAATACGTCAAGTCTTCTAATGGCGCAACACCCGGCGGCGGCTACTACGTCGCCATGACCGGCACCGGTGGCACCGGCAATGAGATCACCACGTCGGAAGCGCACGGCTACGGCATGATCCTGTTCGCGCTGATGGGCGGGAAAGATGCGCAAGCGCAGCAATACTTCGACGGCATGTACAACATGTACGACAAGCACCGGTCGACGATCAATCGCAATTTAATGTCGTGGATCATCGATCAAAGCGAAAGCACCAGCGCCGATTCCGACTCCGCCACCGACGGCGACATGGACATCGCTTACGCGCTATTGCTCGCGCACTACCAATGGGGCTCCGCCGGCAAGATCAACTATCTCAACGAAGCAAAACGCATCATCAATCTCGGCCTCAAAGGCAGCGACGTTCACACCAGTTCCAAACGCACCATGCTCGGCGACTGGAGCACAGACCAATGGGCCACGCGTCCTTCTGATTGGATGACCGGCCACATGCACGCCTACTTCGAGGCAACGAAAGATCCGTTCTGGAACGATACCGCCACGACCGTCTACAGCATGATCGACAGCTTCACTCGTACTTACTCGCCCGGTACCGGCTTAATCTCCGACTTCGTTATCGGCTCCACGCCACGCCCGGCACCACCGAACTTTCTCGAAGCCGCCACCGACGACGACTACTCCTGGAACTCCTGTCGCTATCCATTGCGCATTGCCATGGATGCCGCCCACTTCCAGCGCCCCGAAGCGAAAGCCGCCATGACTAAAGTCATTGGCTGGCTCGAAAACACCACCAACCAACAACCGTCAGGCATCCTCGCCGGCTACCGTTTGAACGGTTCACCGATGGTGGGTTATTCCAGCATGGCGTTTACCGCTCCGTTCATTGCCGCGGCCACCGTCGCCACCGGTAACCACCAAACCTTCGTCAACCGCGGCTGGGACGTGATGGTCACCCAGAAAGACAGCTACTACGACGACTCCATCAATTTACTGTCGATGCTGTTCATCTCCGGTAACTGGTGGGCACCCATTGCGAGCGATGGCGGCAGCGGCGGCGGCGAAACCCCCAGCCAAATCACCGCCCGCGCCAGCGCCGCTGATAGTATCTACGTCGCGCCGAACACCCTAGACGGCAGCCTTGACCCCAACTCTCGTTGGTCCGCCTACGGACGTGGCCAATGGATTGAATACGATCTCGGACAATCGCAAACCGTCCAAGCCGTTGACTTGGCTTTTTTCAAAGGCAACGAACGCCGGGCATCGTTTGAAATCTATCTCACTAACGCCGCCGGACAGCAGACGAAAGTGTTTACCGGCCAAAGCAACGGCACGAGCCTCGGCTTCCAACGATTCGACGTTCCCGACCAAGCCGCACGTTATGTACGCATCGTAGGTAACGGCAATAACCTGAACTTGTGGAACAGCCTGACGGAGGTAAAGATTGTTACTGCCGCGAGTAGCACGGCGAGTGTTAACACGGTCGCTACTACCGCTACTACCAGCAGTGCCGCAACTGCCCCCGTTGTACAGACCTCTACGTCGAGTGTTCAGACTGCTGCGCCGAACGGCAGCCTAACGCCGGGCGCCTTCGCTGTGAGCACGAACAGCATCACCACGAGCACAAGCGTCACGAAGAGTTTGGCGAGCCAATTGCAATAACCGTCTGTTGAAACCCTACAGCAGTATTCCCCTCTCCCGCGAGCGGGAGAGGGGCTAGGGGAGAGGGAAGCGGCGTCGAGCTAGTATCCCGAGCCATTAATTCATTGAAGACATCTATGCATGTAGGGTGCGCCCTGCGCACCGTTTTCTGTCGATCGGTGCGCAGGGCGCACCCCACATTTAATAAACGAATTAACGACTCGGAACAGAATGGCACTTACTTAACTCGACTATGTTACTAAAACTAACTGACATACCCCGAGCTTATTAGCAGGTCCCTTCCCCTTCAGGGGGAAGGACAGGATGGGGGTGGGTTGCGATCGCTATAAAAAAATCTACCCCCACCCCAGCTGTTCCCACCCATGCGCACGAAAATCACGTGCGCCCGTTCGGCGGCGCAAGTGTCCACTGGACACTTGCGAAAGCTCCGACTCACCCCCCTTGAGGGGAGTGAGTGGCGACTGATGCATCTCGGTTTTTGCTTTAAGTAAGTGTCATTCGGCTCGGGACACTAGTTGCATAGCAGAAGCCGGGCGCTCAGCGGAATAGGGTATTCGACCGTTTAACGCTTTTAAAAAATACTGTTAATATCTTTAAAAGCTAAAACAGCTTTTAAAAAACCTTTAAAAGAGGGATCGCCGCACATGGACCCCAAAGCATTTGTTTGCCGCGACGCCGGAGCGGTTGTACGAACACCGGAAGGGTACCACGCGTTCGTTCCCGCACCGCCGCCCACGCTCATCTACGACGCCGTGTTAGTGGCGGTCCAAATCCGCGCCTAAATGCTGGCAAGCGCCTGAGCGAATTCGTCGGAAACAGAAACCGGCACGAGGTATTTTCCTAGAACGGTGGATCCGACAGGGGCGCCGCCGTCGTCGCAACGCGTTCTTGT
>JACQFZ010000024.1 GCA_016199745.1 Gammaproteobacteria bacterium | reverse complement strand
TTCTTGGCAATATCCAATCCGATCACCGCTGCGTTAGTATTCATCTGGGCTCCACCTCCTGACGATAGCGCGTTGACCGATTCAACCCGCTTGGCGCATTGTGACGCCGTTGAGTAAGGGGGTGGAGTCCATTGCATTAGGATGGGCGCAGCCCATCGTTGTCATATCTTGATGGGCTACGCCCATCCTACAATCGCGACCTCCTTAAGTAAGTGCCATTCGACTCAGGACACTAGCTAACGTTTCCATTCCTTACGCAACTTCGCATTCTGCGCGCACTCGATTGCCATCTCATAAATTTATAGGCCACCGATTTCGGTTTCCAGCGCTTCGCCGAGAAACTCTTCGAGCTTCATCGAGTTCATCGTCGTCTGCTACTGAACGTCGTAAGTGCTGGAGATCCGCACACGGTTTATGACGGTCCAGCGGAACCCTCCTTTACATAACACCCCTCGAACCGGCGGCCGTTAACGCAACAAATTGTTGCCGTAGTGATGCATACACAACCGCTATTTTCAGCGACTCACGATACGAAATGACAAACACGTCCGCCTGTCTCCGACTAACGGCGCATAATGCGCATCAGGCATATGGGATTGGGTTGTGGTACTTGCGAGAGCGAATTCATTTGCCGAGAATGGCCGGATCCTTAATGAGGAGTCGACATGAACATTTTCATTTCGAATTTAGACGGCTCGATCACCGCCGGTGATTTGCGCCGCGCCTTCTCCGGCTATGGCACGATCATCGATGCCGCCGTTGTTACCGATACACGTACCGGTAAAACGGCTGGTCTGGGCCAAGTTTATTTAGTACCGGAAAAAGCGGCGCGCGAGGCCATCGAGGAATTGCACTTGGCGCCGTTGCGCGGTCGTTTGATTAAAGTGCGCGAATGCGTTTATCGGGCGAAGCGCGATCGGCGCGCCGGTCGCAGCGCCGGGCTGAAAAGCGAGCGGCGTCAGAGCACGGAACGGCGCCGCCACTTCACCGGGGTCAATCCGCTCAATCCGCCGTACGAATCACCCGCCCACAACCGCGCTTCCTGAGCAGCGGTTCTGTTTCACTGCAGCGAGCACCGGGTGCTCGCTGCGTGATTGTCCTTCGCCTTCTCGCCATCGTCGCTGCGTTTACCCAACAACGCGTTGTATCGTCCAGTACAACCCAACCGCCGCAATCGCCATCGATGCCGGCACCACCACGCGCTGGCGGTACCAGCCCGCGCTTCGACTCCAGGCACCGACCGCTAAAAACGCCAGCGTGATCACGCTCATCTGACCGAGTTCGACGCCGATGTTGAAGGTAACGAGCGCGGTCAAAAATTCCGAACGCGGCAGACCGATTTCTTGTAACACACCGGCGAAGCCCATCCCGTGCAACAAACCGAAACCGAACACGACCAATGGCCGCCAAGCATGCAGCGTCGACGTAAAAATATTTTCGACCGCCACATAAACGATTGATACAGCGATCAGCGGCTCGACGATCGACGGCGGCAATGAGAATACGCCGTAGATCGTCAGGCCGAGCGTGATGGAATGCGCGACCGTGAACGCCGTCACCTGCAGCAGCAACGGTTTTAAGCGCGTGCTCAATAAAAATAATCCGAGCACGAACAGGATGTGATCGAGCCCCTTCGGCAAGATATGAGTGAATCCGAGCGTCAGGTATTGCCATACCACTTGCCAGCGCGTCTTCGGCGCAATGCTTCCGCGCAACGGCAGCGGTTCGCTAGCGGCGCCTTGCTTGAGCCATACCGCCGTAACTTCAGCGTCCTGCGCACGCTTCAGCCGGAGCACGCTGGGACCGAATTCGGCGGCGTATGACCAACGCAAGCTTCGTGCACCGGCGGGCACGTCGCCTTGCAGGTGCACACGGCTGGAACGCGACAACGATAGATCACCCGGTGCGGCAATATCGACACCGAGCAAACGCGGCGTCACACGCGCACCATCGAACTCGATACGGATGCCGTCGAGCAACGTCGGTGCGAATGCCGTCAGGCGCGTTTGCAGCGCGCCCGCCGGTAATGCGCGCAAACTATTGTAGGTCTGTGCATTCGGCGACTCGTTGGTATCTTTGTGCCGCGGGCTGACACCGGCGATCAACGCTTCGATATTGGCCGTCAATTCGATCGTGTATTGCGTATCGGTAACCGTCACGTTCGCCACTGCCGGCCGAACTTCGTGGGCATCGGCCGGCACAGCGACGAGCATGGCGATCATCCAGCACGCTATCGACCTCGTGATATGCTTTCCCACCTTCACCATCGATTGCATCGTGTCACTCATGCTTAGCATTCTCTCCCACTTCGGCCGGCGCCAGTTTAACGAAAAAGCGTATCGACAATTCGCGTTGCTGGCGACGTTGCTGCTTGCTCATAGCGCGCACGCGCACGATTTTTGGATCGAGCCGGCGCACTTTCGCCCGGACATCAACAGCGAAGTTCCGCTGCGCTTGCTGGTCGGCCAAAACTTCAACGGCGAGTCGCTCATCTATTTGCCGGAACTGTTCGAACGTTATATCTACGTCGGCCCGGCCGGCGAGCAGCCGGTACTCGGGGCCGCCGGCGACGATCCGGCCGGACGCGTGCGGGTGACAGCGCCCGGCCCAATCGTCGTCGGCTACCGCAGTAATCCGTCGCCAGTCAGCTTCGCCACGCTGGCGGATTTCGAAGCCTATCTCGATAAAGAAGGCTTGGAACGCATCAAGCCACTGCGGCTAAAACTCGGCAAGCGCGACAAGAATATTCCCGAAATTTTTTCACGCGCCGCCAAATCGTTGCTCTATGCCGGTGCCGTTCAAGGCAACGCGCTCGATCGACGCCTCGGCTTTCGCCTGGAGCTAATCGCCGGCGCCAACCCATATCGGCTCAAGCCCGGCGCGGCACTACCGCTGCAACTGATCTACGAGAACCAACCACTCGAAGGCGCGCTGGTCGTCGCCTTTACCAAAGACGCGCCGCTGGAAAAGCTGAAAGTCCGCACTGACCGTCGTGGGCACGCGACCTTAACCCTGCCGCGCGCCGGCATTTGGTTGGTAACCGCGGTACATATGGTGCCGGCGCCGGCGGACTCGGGCGCCGATTGGGAAAGCCTATGGGCGTCGGTCACGTTCCAGTTACCATCGCCTTAACTACGAACGCCGGCGGCAATTAGATGCATGCTGCATCCAATCGCCCGCCGACAGCGTAGTAGAGGAATGACATCCGCCTTTTTGACGCTGGGATCACCATGGGCCAATCGAATCCAAGGTATTTACCGTTACCGTACGGCGGCCGATGCCGGCGCAGCATTGTTGCCGCCGAAATTTCCGCCACAAAGCTCTTATAATGCCGCCATGAATGAGGGTAAGACTTCGGCAACAACCAGCAACGTACCGGCTGAACAAGAGGCGCTCGGTGCGCTGCTGACACGAATGGCTGGCGGCGATGAAGCAGCTCTCGCCCAGCTCTACGATGCAACAGCGGCACGCGCTTACGCGTTGGCGCTACGGATCACGCGCGATACACGCGCGGCGGAGGAAGTCATGTCGGATGTGTACTTCCAGGCTTGGCAACAAGCGGCGCGCTACGACGCCGCTCGCGGCCGCGTGCTCGCCTGGTTGCTCACCATCTGCCGCAGCCGTGCGCTCGATCATCTGCGCCAACGCGATAAAGCCGAGACCCATGCCGAGCCGGACCACCTGCGACCCGACCTCTACCGCAACGACGACAGCCCGCTCGATTTGTTACTCGCGTTCGAGCGCGACTCGCGCGTGCGCGCGGCGCTGGCGACATTGAACGACAAGGAACAACAACTGCTGTCATTGGCGTTCTTCCAAGGCATGAGCCACCAAGAAATCGCCGAACATACGCATATGCCGCTGGGGACTATCAAAAGCTTGTTGCGCCGATCGATGCAAGCACTGCGCGAACAATTACTACCGATGGCAATGACGCCGGAGGAATCGGCATGAGCCAACGGCGCGATGATGACCTACCCGAAGAACTGCTGACGCCACTGCTCGGTGCCATCACACCGCAACAACCGCCGGCAACGCTGCGCGCGAAAGTGCTCGACCGTGTCGCCGCTGCACGGACTTCTACCGCACGCACGTCGCGCATCAACGACGGCCCGTGGAAAACGGTGCTGCCCGGCGTCGACGTAAAAACCCTGCATCACGACAGCGCCACACGCATGGTGTCGTTCCTGTTGCGGGCGCAACCGGGCGCGAGCTTGCCGAGCCATCCGCATCACGCGCACGAAGAATGCCTGGTGCTCGAGGGCGAATTCAGCATGGGCGATCTAACACTGCGCACCGGCGACTACCACATGGCCACAACCGACGTCGTGCACCCGCAAGCCAGCACGCGCACCGGCGTCATCGTTTACCTGCGCGCTTCGGTCGACGATTATCCGTTCGCCTGCCCGTAAGCCGGTCGCATGCCGTCGATTACGCTGTCGCAGCTACGAAATTTAGGGCCTACCTCCGAGCAATGGTTGAATGCCGTCGGCGTGCGCACGCGCCGCGATTTGGAAAAGCTCGGTGCCATTGGTATTTACAAGCTGCTCAAAGCGCACGGTTATCCAGTAACGCTCAATATGATTTATGCGATCGAGGGCGCGCTGCGCGACCTGGATTGGAAAAGACTACCGGTCGCGATCAAAGCCGATCTCAAGGCGGCATTGAAGCCGCGCTGTGCCTGGGCCGACGGCGGCGACCCGCTTTACCGGCACTATCACGATCGCGAGTGGGGCGTGCCGGTACATGACGACCGACAGTTGTTCGAATTGTTGATTCTCGAGGGCGCACAAGCCGGCCTGAGCTGGATCACGATTTTGCGCAAACGCGAAGCGTATCGCCACGCGTTCGACAACTTCGACGTCGAACGCGTCGCCCGCTATGACCGGCGCCGGATCGAGCGGTTGCTAAAGAACGAAGGCATCGTTCGCAATCGGTTGAAGGTCGAGTCGACCGTCAGCAATGCGCGCGCATTTTTAGCGGTGCAGGAAGAGTTTGGTAGCTTCGATCGTTATGTCTGGAAGTTCGTCCGCCATCGGCCGATCGTTAATCACTGGTCGTCGATGCGCACATTGCCGGCACGCACAGCGGAGTCCGATGCATTGAGCCGCGATCTACAAACACGCGGCTTGCGCTTCGTCGGCTCGACCATTTGTTACGCGTTCATGCAAGCTGTCGGCATGGTCAACGATCACACCACCGATTGTTTTCGTTATCGAGCACCGCGACCGAAACGCATCTAGACATACCACCGCAATTCTCGATGCGTCACTAGTACTCCGTTCCATTACTTCACCCCAAAAAACTTATCCAAAGTTTATCCACGCGTCTCCCTCTCCGCTTGCGGGAGAGGAAAGGGAGAGGGGAAAACGTACGAACTATTTTGCATGACTCCCCCTCTCCCCCGGCCCCTCTCCCGCAAGGGGAGGGGGGGGTGGCTTACGGTTACGTCATTCGCCGAATTAACGGGATGGGAGTTTAGAACAACGACGACTGCACAAAAAATTAGGGCGGGCACTTTGGGTGCCCGCCCGATCGATCTCTTACTGACTTACTGAGTTACGGCTTATACCCCGGCAACTCCACCACATACACATTCACCACCGGATGCTGCCCATCCGGCCGACTATCCCCCCACGAACTCGCGAACATAATCCGCGTTCCGCTCGGGCTAATGGTCGCATGCGGCTCGGCCCAAT
>JACQFZ010000023.1 GCA_016199745.1 Gammaproteobacteria bacterium | reverse complement strand
AAGAACGAATTGAGAAACGAGAATCTTGATGAGGACAGACGCGGCCGCCTGCAAGACGATCTAACATTTTATGCCGAGCTGTACGATGTCTTTCACACCGCCGAAACCATGGCCCCCAAACTCCGTCAGTTACCGCAAATTGCTCTGCGGCGTAAATGGAAGTTCTGATTGAAAAGGAAGTCGTCGCTATCCGAGGAAAAGGGCCAGCCCCGCCGTCAGTGAAATTGAGGGGATGTTCCTCGTCTACTACGATGAAGGCGGAGAACACATGCGCAGACAGCCACGCAGGCGCTTCCTGCAAGTCCTACCTGGTAAAGTGGAATGATAGACAAGTCAATGGGAAACGAATCAAGCGCATAACTAAGTCCATGCGCCAGAAAGCAGCTCCACCCCAGAACACCAAGAATACCCGCTCCAAACAGAAACAACGCCGACGTAGCAAACGACCGAGCCTGGCGACATAGCGCCAGGCTGATGCCAAGCGTTGTTCCCAGTAAACCGAAAGAAAGCGCCGTCCATATTTGGTGCCAAACGGCTCCCCAGATTGAAGTCGCGATCAATGGGTTTGCACTTATCACATTTTTTTGCGTTTTCTCAAAATACACCGCCGCCGCCGTTGCGGGAGACTTTCCGCCAACCATATAAAACAACTCTACGTTAGGATTCCCATAGAGCTGAATGGATGGAATTGGATCGACCCCCAGGGTGTAAGGTGTTGGGAGATCAACGTTATACTCTTTGGTTAACGCTTTTGGCAGTTTGTCAGATAGCTGAGGCAGTGGTTGAATGAAGTTCCGAAAGCCCATATAGGTCGTTGCCAGCTCTTGCTCACCCGTGGGGCGAGCCGTAACCCGCGTCCCTGGCAGAGCCGCTTCTTGAATCATTTGCCAGACACTGGGCTTCCCATGGACCAGCTGATCTTCAAAATAGGTATCCACATAATCGCAAACTTGCATTACCTGGCGAAACACTTGATTGTGTGATGGACTTATCGTATTAAAAAGATCTGGCCAACCGTTCTTCGAGTAAATTTGTTCCACAATAACGTAGACGGGTTGCGGTATGCAGGTTTTGCCACCGATTATGTCATCCATGCCACCCTCTTTTTTATATAATTAAATTAGAAGACTGAAGAATCTTTGCGCGACGGTATCAACGACATCTTCCCCCTGTCAATAGACGCGAATAAACCGTAGTAGTCGCGACCCAATCTGACAACTACGAAGTCTGCCAATAATTTTTCTATATAGGCGGGCAACGGATAGCCCGCTCTACACGACATACTGGCAAGCAGTGAATGTCGACTACTTCACACAGAGCGACAAATGCCGGAATTTACTACCAATTACGAGGCGGCACTTTACGATTAGCGTCGATTCTCTTTGCGTATGACCAATTTGAGCCCTGACCAAACCGCATCCACCGCACATACCTTGATGTCGACCAAGCCGAGCGGTAAGGCGACTTCGCGAATAACGTCTTCGGTAATGTCGGTCGCTACCTTCGACGCCTTCTTCGGCCACGATACCCAGATAGCGCCGTTCTGTTTTATTTTGTCTTTATACTTTGGTAGCGCGCTCGCAAGCTCGCTCTTTTCGCGAGTAAAAAGATGAATCAAGTCGAGATCGCTCGACACTCGGCTGACGATCGCAACCTCATCGGGCAACGGCGCCAGCCATTGCGAGTAATCGCGCGGCGCATTCGCAACGTATAACTTGATACCCGACTTGATACCGAGTTTTTTTGATAACGGCGTGCCCGAATAACCTGCCATCGTTGCCTCTTTCATTGTTAAGAATTTCGGAATAACGCGATCAACCAATCTTTAATCTTCACGTCCTTCACACCATCGCCGAAATCCGTCGTCTTGAGCTCGCCCTTTGGAACTAACTTATATTCCGCCAACTCCTCGCCCAATTGAATTCGGCCACGAGCTTTAATAGAGAACGCGAAGATCAGTTGGTTCTTTTCGAAAAACGAGTAATAGCCGGCAAACGTATTCGATTCGCTCGCTAAGCCGAGCTCCTCTTCGACTTCGCGCACTGCCGCCTGTTCCGGCGTTTCGTCTTGCTCTAGGAAACCGGTAATGACGGACATGACGCCGCTGGGCCAGTGCTTGTTACGCGCCAGCACGACGTTACCGTCGAGCTCGACCAAACCCGCGATCACCGGCGTCGGGTTTTCCCAATGCACATAATCGCAACCGGCGGAAATACAGGCTAAGCGTGCTCGGCCATCGAGCATGCGCCGTTCGAGCAAGCCACCGCACCTAAAACAATGACCCATCGGTAAAACCTCACTATGTACATCGCAATAGACCGTTTATCTGACTGATTCAAAAGCGAGTAGCGCCGTTCGCGGCCGCGGACCAAACTTAGTAGTGACCCACAGGGTTGAATTATTTCACTTTAACGGGAGATGAGGAGGATGTATGCGTCGACGCATGTATTTTCTGCTTCCAGATGTGCGGCGGGCACGAGGCGTTTTTAAACAGCTACTGCTCGCCCGCATTGATGACCGACATGTTCACGTGATAGCCAAGGATGGTACCGACTTGGGCGATCTGCCCGAAGCTACCCTATTACAAAAAAGCGATGTGTTGCACGGCGCCGGGCTCGGCCTGATCATCGGCGGCGCTACTGGTGCCGCCGCCGGCGTGGCGGTGATGCTGTTCCCACCGTCCGGATTGGTGATGGGACTCGGCGTCATTCTCGCCATGAGTCTGCTCGGCGCCACCATGGGCGTATGGGCCGCCGGCATGATCGGTTCGAGTACGCCAAGCACCCATCTCGAAGCCTTCAGCGACGAGATCGCGCACGGCAAAGTACTGATGATCGTTGACGTACCACGCGATCGCGTGGATGAAATCTCACGCACAATCCGCAAGAGCCACCCGGAAGCCGACATGCGCGGCACAGATCCGGTGCCGGTACCGTTTCCGTAACCGCACGCCGGCCTGAGTGATATGCTCCGGTCGCAATGACCGGAGCTTACGTACAACCTTTAGCGAGCTCACCGCCATCGACAGCAGTGGTAGTGAGCGTCGCCGATGGCGGATCGCCCACCTCGGCGGAGCAGTTGGCGCGCGCACTCTCCGTACCATTCGAACTCACGCCGACCACATCTGCCCTGCAACTGCTACAAACACCTACACACATAGAACTGCGCGATCCGGCGAGCGGTGCGCGATTGCGCGTCGAGTACACCGCGGCAGAGCTACGACGCTACCGGCCCGGTGCCAGCCGTGACTTACTGCGACGGGCGATCGGTACTCATAACGAATGCGTCGTCGACGCGACCGCCGGCCTCGGCCACGATGCGGTACACCTTGCTTGTCTCGGTTACCGCGTCACCGCTATCGAACGTAACGCGATCGTCGCCATGCTTGCGAGTGACGGCCTCAACCGGGCGCGCGCGGACGGATTATTGGCAGCCGATAATCCTGAGTGGCGGACTGACGATGCGCGTTTGCTGTTGCCAATGCTCGCACCGCCGCAGGCGATCTATCTCGACCCGATGTTTCCGGAGAAGCGCAAACGTTCCGCGGCGGTGCGCAAGGAGATGCACTTGCTCCGCGCGCTGGTAGCGGATGATGACGACGCGCTGGAATTGCTAGCAGTCGCGCGCGCTTGCGCGACCGATCGCGTCGTCGTCAAACGTCCGGATCATGCACCGCCGTTAGCGCCGCAGCCGACGGCATCGTATGCCGGCAAGCTCGTGCGCTACGATGTTTATCGAACCCTTGAACCGCGAAGTCGTTAACTCGATGGCACGTCTCACCGAACCGTTGTTCTACAACGCCACGCTTACCAATGCCGGCGACATAACACTGACCGACGATGAAGCGCATCACGTAACGGTGCAGCGCTTGCGCGTCGGCGATGCGATCGCGTTGTTCGACGGTCGTGGGCTCGTGGTGCGCGGCGTTATCGCCGCGATTAACCGCCATGAGGTTCGCATCAGTGCGCGCGAGTATCATCGCGAGACGCTTTCTGTTCCATCGGTCGAGCTGTGCAGCGCCGTGCCCAAAGGCGATCGTCTGACCACGCTGCTCGACATGGCGACGCAACTCGGCATGGCCCACTTCACACCGGTGCGCTGGCAGCGCAGCGTGACTGATCCAAAGCCCGATAGCCGCGCACGCTGGCAACGCCTATGTCTGGAAGCCTGCAAGCAAAGCCGGCGACTATTCGTGCCAGCGATCGACACAACTATCGATCTGACAGCGGCAGCAAAACGTGCGCAGGAGACGGGAGCACTGCTGGTGGTGGCACATCCGACAACGGAAGCGATGCCGTTGCACCAACTCGATATCGGCGGCGCCGAACGCGTCTCGTTGTTTATCGGTCCCGAAGGCGGTGTGACGGAATCGGAAGTGAAGATACTGCAAGCGCACGGTGCGCGCTTCGTTCATCTCGGACCGGCAATTCTGCGGATAGAAACCGCGGCGACGGCAATGCTGGCGTGGATAAGCGGAATAAAAAACGTCTGAGGAATACTGGCGCTACTTCACCGGCGCCATGAAATCGACCAGCTGGAAATACACATCACGACCGACATCGCCGAAGGTGACAGCCGCGCCTTCATCGGTCACGCGCTGAATCACCGCCGGCAAGCGGACGTATTGTTGATCCCTGCTGGCGGGCAACGACAGACCGAGCTCGACGGTACCACCGTGCGGCAACATATCGCGCTCGGCTTCGATGAAGGCTCCGCCGACGCTGATGTCGCGCGTCGTGCAAATCACGCTGTTCGCGTGATGGTTGAGAACAACATCCAATGTTACCGGTACGCGGGGGCTTTCGCGGCGTTCAGTGGTCATGGTCTGGCGGAAGTGGCTTACTTAGGCCAACGACCTTACCGATTACTGGCGTTGGTGTCCAGACGGGAGGGCGAACCGGAGAAGGCGCGAATGCACACGGAAGTGCGGGCCGGGGCCTATCGAAACCCCTAACGCACCGTCATGGACGGCATGCACACGGGAACAACGACCCTATTCCGGCACCAACCAGCTCACCTCGGCCGCGGCATTCGGCCCTTGCTGCAGTTGTTTCGCCAACGGTTCCAGCAACGCCGGTAACTCGGCATCGAGCTGCCACGGCGGGTTGACTATCAATAATCCGCAGCCGTTCAGCCGGAACGGCGTATCCATCGGCCAAACGTTGAGCTCGGCAACCAGTACTTTGCGGATGCCGGCGGCGACCAGTTTCGACTTTAACCGCTCGACCGGCGCGCCGACTTTCAACGGATACCACACTGCAAAGGTCCCGGTCGGCCAACGATCGACGGCAAACGCCAACGCCAAGCGCAAACGTTCCCACTCGTCCGATCGCTCGTACGGCGGATCGATGAGCACTAATCCGCGCCGCTCGGGCGGCGGCAGCCATGCCTTCAACGCCGTGTAACCGTCGGCACAGCTGATACTGACACGCTTGTCGTCGGCGAACGCGACTTGCAGATGCGCACATTCTTCCGGCACGCACTCGGCCAGGCGCATGCGATCTTGCGGTCGCAACAAGGAATGAGCGATGCCGGGCGAGCCGGGGTAGTAGCGCAACCGACCGTTCGGATTGTGAGCGCGTACCGCGGCGAGATACTCCTCGACACCGGCGATCGGCTCCTTCCATAAGCGGCCGATGCCTTCGAGATATTCGCCGGTCTTGCCGGCGTCAGCCGCTTGCAGATCGTAGGCACCAGCGCCGGCATGCGTTTCTAGATAGGCGAAGCCTTTGTCCTTGCGCTTGAACGATTCGAGCAAACGCACGAGCAACAAGTGCTTGAAGACATCGGCGAAGTTGCCGGCGTGGTAGATATGGCGGTAGTTCATGCAAGCGAAGGAATGGCGCGGTTCGGACCGCCATTCTAAAGGTTTATTCGCCCGGCGAACGAAAAGAGATCAATTGCCCTGTTTCAACCAAGCGGCGACACGTTTGGCGAAGTACGTCAGGATCGCATCGGCACCGGCACGCTTGATACAGAGCAAGCTTTCCATGACACAGGCGCGCTCATCGAGCCAACCGTTCTGCGAGGCGGCTTTCACCATCGCGTACTCGCCGCTGACTTGATAAACGAACGTCGGCACGCCAAAGGTCTGCTTCACCCGCTGCACGATATCGAGGTACGGCAGACCCGGCTTCACCATCACCATGTCGGCGCCTTCGTCGAGATCGAGCGCAACTTCGCGCAGCGCTTCGTCGCTGTTGGCGGGGTCCATTTGATAGCTGTATTTGTTACCACCGCCGAGATTCGCTGCCGAGCCGACGGCGTCGCGGAACGGGCCATAGAAACTGGACGCGTACTTAGCAGCGTAAGCGAGGATGCGCGTGTGGCGATGGCCGGCAATTTCGAAGGCTTCGCGAATGGCGCCGATGCGACCATCCATCATGTCCGACGGCGCAACCACATCGGCGCCGGCCTCGGCATGCGTTAACGCTTGATGAATCAACACGGCGGTGGTCTCGTCGTTCAGCACGTAACCGCTATCGTCGATCAATCCGTCCTGGCCGTGGTCGGTATAAGGATCGAGCGCGATGTCGGTGATCACACCGAGTGCCGGAAACTGCTTCTTCAATTCGCGCACCACCGACGGCACCAATCCTTTCGGGTTGTACGCTTCCTTGGCTTTATTATCTTTCTTCGATGACGGCACCACCGGGAACAACGCGATCGCCGGTACACCAAGCGCCTGCAACTCCTCGGCATACGGTAACAATCGATCGAGCGTCAGGCGCTCGATGTCGGGCATGGAGGCGATCGGCTCGGCGCGATCTTTACCCTCGATGACGAATACCGGCTGAATCAAATCGTCGGCATGCAAGTGGTGTTCACGCATCAACCGCCGCGAAAAATCGTCGCGCCGCATGCGTCGCAGACGAATGCGCGGAAAACCACCGTTACCTATATTGGCTGACTTCATCATATTTCGCCTATCACGACTGCTAAAACACCGAGGGCCCGGCGATCGCCGAGCCCCCTGGTACTTGCGGCGCTGGCCTTACTTCTTTTTCTTGGCCGGCGCTTTCTTTGCCGCTTTCTTGGCAGCCTTCTTCGGTGCCGCTTTTTTGGGCGCTGGCTTTTTCGGTGCCGGCTTGGCGGCCTTCTTTGCCGGTGCCGGCACGGGTTTCTTCTCGGCTTTCTTCGGCTCTACCTTTTTCGTATCGACCTTTTTGGCGTCCACCTTTTTGGTATCGGCCTTCGCCGCGGCCACCTTTGCAACCGCTTTCGGCTTAGGTGCGGCAGTCTGGCTCATCACTGCCGCCAGCGGCCGAATTTGCGCCTCGACGATATCGGTGATGTTCTTGAAGATATCGCCGATGCCGCCGACGCCGCGCACGGTCCGCAGCTTGCCTTGCGCTCGATAGTAAGAAACCAGCGGCGCCGTTTGTTCTTCGTACACTTTCAAACGGCTGCTCACGGTCGCCTCGTTGTCGTCGGAGCGTTGCGTCAACGAACCGTTGCACTTATCGCACTTGTTGGCGACTTTGGGCGCGGCAAAATAAATATTAAAGATAGCACCGCACTGGCTACAGCTGCGGCGGCCGGTGATGCGCTTCATCAGCACTTCGCTATCGACATCGACCAGCAGCGCTAATTGCAGCGGCTGACCGAGGCGGGCGAGTGTCGCATCGAGCGACTGTGCCTGCGGAATGTTGCGCGGAAAGCCGTCGAGCACAAAACCGGCTTTCGCATCCGCTTTAGAAAGTCGTTCTTGAATGATACCGAGGACAATATCGTCGGAGACCAACTGGCCGGCGTCCATCGCCGCTTTGGCCTTGCGACCGAGCTCGGTGCCTGTTTGCACCGCCGCTCGCAGCAGGTCCCCCGTCGACACCTGGGGAATTTTGTACTTCTCCCCCAGTAACTTAGCCTGTGTTCCTTTCCCGGATCCTGGCGCGCCTAGTAACACAATTCGCATGTTTTTCTCGCTTCCCGTTGGCTGGCTATTTAACCGGCATTGGCCCGGTCTTTTCAGGGTCGCGGTAACCTACAATCTCGCCAATTTGACGTCAATGGTATTTTCGTGAGCGGGCAACAAGTTACCGCACTTTAAACACGCCTGTGTTGGCATTACACCTTACAAATCGTCCGTGACGATGCACTACTGATTGGGTAATCTTGCTCCGCCCCGGGCCCAGCCCGGCGCTAGAGATAAACGAAACGAAAGGACCGTTGCTACATGGCCAAAGCCAAGAATGCCTTTTACGCCCAATCAGGCGGGGTCACCGCCGTCATTAATGCCTCCGCCGCCGGCGTGATCGAAACCGCCCGCAGATACAAATCCAAGATCGCCAAAGTTTACGCCGGCCGCAACGGCATCATCGGCGCCCTCACCGAAGACCTGATCGACACCAGCAAAGAATCCGTCACCGCCATCCGTGGCCTGCGCTATACGCCGGGCGGTGCCTTTGGCTCGTGCCGCTTTAAGCTCAAGGGCCTGGAACAGAGCCGCGCTCAATATGAGCGCCTGATCGAAGTTTTCAAAGCCCACGACATCGGTTACTTCTTTTACAACGGTGGCGGCGACTCGGCTGATACCTGCCTCAAAGTCTCGCAGTTATCGGCGACGATGGGCTACCCGATCGTCGCCGTACACGTACCGAAGACGGTCGACAACGACCTGCCGATTACCGACAACTGTCCTGGGTTCGGCAGTGTCGCCAAGTATGTTGCCGTCTCCATCCGCGAGGCCGGTTTCGACGTCGCGTCGATGGCGAAGACGTCGACCAAGGTGTTCGTAATGGAAGTCATGGGCCGGCACGCCGGCTGGATCGCGGCTGCCGGCGGCCTCGCCGCCGAGAAGGCCGGGGATGCGCCGCATATCATCCTGTTCCCGGAGTTGCCGTTCGAAGAAGACAAATTCGTTGCCAAGGTGGACGAAACGGTCAAGCAATACGGTTACTGCTGTATCGTCGTCTCCGAAGGTGTGCGCAATGCCGACGGCAAGTTCCTAGCCGAAGCCGGTACCCGCGACGCGTTCGGTCACGCGCAACTCGGTGGCGTGGCGCCAGTAGTGGCGCAGCTCGTGAAAAGCAAGCTGAACTACAAGTACCACTGGGCGGTCGCCGATTATCTGCAACGTTCCGCACGCCATATCGCCTCGAAGGTCGACGTCGAGCAGGCTTATGCGCTCGGGCGCGCCGCGGTCGAGCTGGCGGCGAAAGGCAAGAGCGCCGTTATGCCGACGATTGCGCGCAAATCGAACAAGCCGTACAAGTGGGCGATCGGTGTCGCCGATCTCAACAAGGTCGCCAACGTCGAGAAGAAGATGCCGCGCGAATTCATCACCGAAGACGGCTTCGGCATCACTGCCAAGTGCCGCGCCTATCTGGCGCCGCTCATTCAAGGTGAAGACTACCCGCCGTATAAGAACGGCTTGCCGCAGTACGTTCAACTCAAGAACGTGGCGGTCAAGAAAAAGCTCGCCACGGATTTCACAGTCTAAGGCTCGCATAAACGCCCCACCCTAACCTTCCCCCGCTATGCGAGGGAGGGGATGGGAGGTGGTAGGTCGATTTTTTTAAATGAAGGTAAATGGAGTAAACGCAGCAACGAGTTAACGGTAATCACATCAGCGGGGTCACTCCCGCGCTCACCACTAGGGGGAAGGCATGTCTCAAAGCTTGATCTTCGCACTGCTGTGCGCAGGTGCCGCGCTTATCTACGGCGGCGCTTCCATCCGATGGGTGCTCGCCAAGCCAACCGGCAGCGAGCGTATGCGGGAAATCGCCGCAGCCATCCAAGAAGGCGCATCGGCTTACCTCAACCGTCAGTACACCACCATCGGCGTCGTCGGCGTTCTGCTGTTTGTCATCATCCTCGTTACCTTAAAAATCCCCACCGCTGTCGGTTTCGCCATCGGCGCTATTTGTTCGGCGCTGGCGGGCTATACCGGTATGTACATCTCGGTCCGCGCCAACGTGCGCACAACCGAGGCGGCTAAAGACGGGGTGAATCCGGCGCTGCAGATTGCATTCCGCTCAGGCGCCATTACCGGCATGTTAGTAGTCGGCCTCGGGCTTTTGGGGGTGGCCGGTTACTACGCCATATTGAAATCGTTATATCCCGGCACTGAAGCCGAAATCGTCCGGCCGCTAATTGGCCTCGCCTTCGGTGGCTCGCTGATTTCGATCTTCGCGCGCTTGGGCGGCGGCATCTTCACCAAAGGCGCTGACGTCGGCGCCGATTTGGTCGGCAAGGTCGAAGCCGGCATCCCGGAAGATGACCCGCGCAATCCAGCCGTGATCGCCGATAACGTCGGTGACAACGTCGGCGACTGCGCCGGCATGGCGGCTGATCTGTTCGAGACTTACGCCGTCACCATCATCGCCGCAATGCTGCTCGGCAGCTTATTGATGCCGGACTTCGGCAATGTGGTGCTGTATCCGTTGGTGCTCGGCGGCGTTTCGATCATCGCCTGCATCATCGGCAGCTTCTTCGTTAAAACCAGCGGCAAGGGCCGGATTATGGGCGCGCTCTATCGCGGCTTGATCGTCGCCGGTGTGATCTCGGCCATCGCCTTTTACTTCGTCACCGACCATCTGATGGCCGGCAACGGGCACTACACGACGCTGCAACTCTACGGCGCCGCGCTAATTGGCCTGTTGCTGACAGCAGCGATGGTGGTCATCACCGAGTACTACACGGCGACCGAGTACCAACCCGTGCGTGGTATCGCCGCGGCGTCGGTCACGGGTCATGCCACCAACATCATCGCCGGCCTCGGTTTGTCGATGAAGTCGACGGCGCTGCCGGTGATCGCTGTCTGCCTCGCCATCTACGGTGCGCATGCGTTCGCCGATCTGTACGGCATCGCTGTCGCCGCGACCTCGATGTTGTCGATGACCGGCATCATCGTCGCACTCGACGCTTACGGCCCCGTCACCGACAACGCCGGTGGCATCGCCGAGATGGCGGAGCTGCCGAAGAAAGTGCGCGATGTCACCGATCCACTCGACGCCGTCGGCAACACCACCAAAGCAGTGACCAAGGGCTACGCTATCGGCTCGGCCGGCCTGGCGGCACTCGTGCTGTTCGCCGACTACACCGACGCCTTGAAGCACGCCGGTAAAGCCGCCGAGTTCTCGCTGTCGGATCCGAACGTGATCATCGGTCTCTTCATCGGCGGTCTCATTCCGTATCTGTTCGGTGCCATGGCAATGGAAGCGGTCGGTCGCGCTGCCGGCAGTGTCGTCGTCGAAGTGCGGCGGCAGTTCAAAGAGATCAAGGGCATCATGACCGGCAAGGCCAAGCCGGATTATTCGCGCGCGGTCGATATGCTCACGCGCTCGGCGATCAAGGAGATGATTGTGCCGTCGCTGCTGCCGGTGCTGGCGCCGATCGTCGTCGGCTTCACGCTCGGCCGCGAAGCGCTGGGGGCGATGCTGGTCGGCAGCATTGTCACTGGTATTTTCGTCGCTATTTCCATGACCACCGGTGGCGGTGCCTGGGACAACGCCAAAAAATACATCGAAGACGGTAAACACGGCGGTAAGGGCTCGGACGCGCATAAAGCGGCGGTCACTGGCGATACCGTCGGCGATCCTTATAAAGATACGGCCGGACCGGCGATCAATCCGATGATTAAAATTATTAATATCGTCGCGCTGATGATCGTGCCATTGCTATAAAACGTCGACGACGACTTTTCGACAGGGCCGGCTTGCCGGCCCTTTTGTTTATAAACTTTCGATATGGGCTATGGTTACCAAAAGGAAGCAGCGAGGGATGCCTTGGATCCAAAGGAAAAACGACGGCACCCGCGGTTGTCGATCAATCGCCCGGGGCGGCTACAGATCGGCGACGGACCGCCATCATTAGTACAAATCGCCAATATTTCCGAAGCGGGCGCGGCGCTTTTTTATTCGGCAACGCTCGCCCTCGATACACCGGTCCAACTAAATTTCCATCTGAATCTCGGCGCGGGAAAGGTATTGCTTGAAATTCGCGGTCGAGTGCGACATTCCCACTTAAAGGGTCATTCGCACATGCTGGGCGTGGAGTTCGTCGATACACCACCGGACACGTTGCAGACGCTGCGGCAGTATATTGAGCAGAATCAAAAAATGCTTGAGGAGTAAGCGTTCTCCGCTTTAGGCGCTTGCCGCACACGGCGCCGTAACGGCGCCCTCGTTCGCCATCGCTTCTAAACCGAGCTTCGCAAACAGCGCCCGGTCGGCATCGATGCCGGGATTCGGCGTCGTCAACAAACGTTCGCCGGAGAAAATCGAATTGGCACCGGCGAGGAAACAGAGCGCTTGCAGATAATCGGGCATCTGCGTGCGACCGGCCGACAACCGCACCATCGACGTCGGTAAGGAAATGCGCGCCACGGCGACGGTACGCACGAACTCGATCGGATCGAGCGCCGGCACATCGCCCAACGGCGTGCCGGGGATCTTAACCAGCAAATTGATCGGCACACTCTCGGGCGCAGGATCGAGCGCCGCCAATTCGGCGATGAACGCCGCCCGGTCATGCCGCGATTCACCCATGCCCATAATTCCGCCGCAACAGACCTTCATGCCTGCTGCACGCACCTGCTTCAACGTATGCAGGCGACTGTCGTAGCTGTGGGTATGAATAACGTTGTCGTAATGCGCGCGCGCGGTATCGAGATTGTGGTTGTAGTAATCGAGGCCGGCGGCCGCCAACTCCTGCGCCTGACCTTCGCGCAATAGACCGAGCGTTGCACAGGTCTCGAGGCCAAGCGCTTTCACCGCGCGAATCATCTCCGCCACGTCCTGCACGTCCTTATCTTTCGGACCGCGCCAAGCAGCACCCATGCAAAAACGGGTAGCACCGCGCGCCTGTGCATCGCGCGCGGCGGCAATGACCTCGTCCAGCTGCATCAACGGCTCGCTTTCCAACCCGGTTTTAAAACGCGCCGATTGCGAACAATAGCCGCAATCTTCCGAGCAACCGCCGGTTTTGATCGACAACAACGTCGATAACTGCACGGCATTCGGGTTGAAGTGGCGACGATGCACCGTTTGCGCCTGAAAAATCAGGTCATTGAACGACAGATCGAACAGGGCTTCGGTATCGGCAACGGTCAGGGTCATAACGCGGTCTCAAGGCGATGAGGTCGACAAGCTAGGGGAAGCGTCGGGCACTGTCAATCGGATCCCTGAGGCACTTGAACGCTATCGCTCGCACCGACGGTTATCCCGTTTCGCAGAGCGGCAACAAGGAAATGCTGGGAATTGTTGTCATCGGGCCGATGGCAGCAGGTTTTCTTATGTCACCGACGACACATGAAGCCGATCGGCTATCCGATATCGGCAACCGTATCGCCCGAGACCCTCAAGCATCTGTCCTATTGTTGGCACAGCCGCTACACGACCGGCACGCTTATCCCAATATCGCCCGCACAACCTCTTTAAGCGCCAGCGCCAACGCCCGATGTTGGGGAGGGTCTAGGTGTATTCCGTCCAGTTCGCTGGAGCCGGTGACGGTACCGGCATCGAAAAAATGGCATTTCTCGATCTCCGTTACCTCTCTGTAAGCATCAGCGAGACCGATCGATTTTTCCTTTCCTCCCAAAAATTTCGGCGCGATGGGTCCCTTCGGAATGCCCATGGGTGGCGGGGCCACCACCAGGATCGGCGGAATGAACATTTCCGGTTCAACCGGGGCATGACGTATCGCCCGGATTAGGGTGACGATCCCTTGCGCGGAGTGCCAGGCGTTGTGTGCGTGGAGCGATTGGAAATCGTTAGTGCCCAACATCAATATAACCAGGTGGAGGGGGGAGTGGATTTCTATCTTCTGGCCCAAACTGTCAAGCCCGTTGCGTCCCGGCTTATACGGGTCATCCCATACCGTTCGCCGGCCGTTCAAGCAGTCTTCGATCACCCGGTAGCGTTTGCCATCATCCGTTGCGTGAACGTTTAGGCCGATTTCCAGCACGCCGGGCCATCGGTTCGGGAACGCCATTCTCTCCCGCTTCAGAGGAACGATTCCCCACGATAATGAATCTCCGTACACGAGGATGTTCCTGATAACCTCATCTTTCTCCGCTTTCGACATTCAACCGCTCCATCTATTTTTTAGATCCTGAAGTAGATCACTTCTTTTTTGCCGTGATCATAAGCAGCCCGCACTGGGGAGTTTCCGCCATTTCTTTGCAGGCCAGGGCAAACATATCCATCATCCCAAATACGGCTCAGCATTTTTTCGCCCTGGTCGTAGAAGTCACCCACGTCTTTCACTTCCGGCAAACATCCTGAAAAAGATGAACATCGATAACCGCGCACAAGTAGCCACGAAGTTATTACTTAGCACCACGTAAACGTACGCGATTGCAGGCAGCAAATCCCTACTGAATTTTTGGGCTACACCTATTACGGGTTCGTATCAAATCAAGTAGCGCCAATGATCTTCGATCGCGCGAGCACCCACTGCCTTTCCGCTCAACTAGGCAACGACCGCGCGCGGCCGCTTTGGTATAAAGTGGCGCCCGCAAACGATTAACAGCGACTTTATATCTATGCCGACCACCTCCTCCGTCTCACATCAGCTTCAGCAATTCGGCTTGTTGCGCCTTTTATTGCTCGGTTTTGCCGTGTTGTTATTGGTTTTGCTACCGCTACCCGGGGCGTTGACGACTCTCAGCGGCTGGGGATTAGTGCGTACGGTGTTGGTGCCGGTAATGATGCCAATCGTGTTTATGGTATTGCTGCTGGACGTGTTGATGGCACGCGTATTTGCCAGCGACGCGACGCCGGCGCAGCGTCGACAGTTGAAGATCATTGCGATCGCCAACTTGCTAGGGGCGCTGGCACTACTGGTACGCTGGTTGCCGTACTTTCTGGCGCTTCAGGTGTAATTGACGCGCGCCGGCTGACCGGCGTGTCCTCGCGGCACATCGCCACCGAATTCTTCCACACGTTCATTGGTGTGGAAGGTGCGCACCCATCGCTCGGCCGAAATTTTTTGCAAATCGTCTTGCGGATGTTGCCCGGCGGCGTTGTTCACCAAAATGTCTAACGCACCGTATTCCTGTTCCGTCCGATTCACCGCCTCGTCACAGAAACCTTCGTCGGCGATCGTGAGACAGCGACGACCTTCGGCTTCGACCCCAAGCGCTTGGTCTCGGCGGCGTCCTCGTGCTCGTCAAGATACGCGCTCGCGATATGCGCACCTTCGCGCGCGTAGTGCACCGCGACCGCGCGGCCGATACCGCTGTCGCCACCGGTGATGAGAGCGACGCGGTTTTCCAATTTGCCGCTGCCGCGATAATCGTCACGAATAAAGATCGGCCGCTCGTGTTCGATCCCGGGCTGACGCGGCTGGTGTTGCGGCGAGCGCACTGGCTGTTGTTTCTCGTACCGGGGTTCCACGCGACTGCCTCCTTGTTAAGCGATAAATTGTGCATGCCTAAAATTTGCGCAGTGCCCGCATATGAGCGGCGGATATTCAATTGCCGCCGTATCGTTATTTCGACGGCCCAGCGACGAGGGGGTTCCCCACGCTCACAGTGACTGTTACGCGACGGCGACGCTCGTTACACTTGGACGGCTCTACCCATAATGATCGATATGCAGTATGCGCCGCCAACGGCATTGCCTCACAGGGAACCTCTTATAAATCGTATGGTCCCATCGGCCATGTACTGCCGCGCACTGCTGAAAGATCCAAGGAAGGGTTTTTCGGTACTTCCCTCTTTAATTTCAAACAGCAATGGGCTCATCATGAAACGACGGATCGTAGGCTTTCATAAAGACGAACGGAACGACTGGGTCGCCGACCTAGAATGCGGACACGCACAGCACGTGCGTCATCGCCCACCTTGGATTAATCGGCCGTGGGTAATCACGGCCGAAGGCCGTAAGAGCCGCGTTGGCGCGCGGTTGAATTGCAAGCAATGTGGTGTCGAAGCAGGCGTCGATCACCCGCACAGTCCCCAACCGCAAGCGGACCGCACATACCACTGAGTGCGCCGTGTTGCCGAAGTCCCGCCAATTCTGGCGGGACTTCTGGCGACAGTCACAAACATCGCGACATGCAGGCGGATTTACAACAGACTGTTAGAATAGTGTCACTCCACCGCCGTCTCGACTCATGAAGTACAAGGACTACTACCAAATTCTCGACGTCGCCCGCGACGCCAGTGAAGACGACATCAAGAAAGCGTATCGCCGTCTCGCCCGCAAATATCATCCTGACGTCTCGAAGGAAAAAAACGCCGAAGAGCGCTTCAAAGAAATCGGCGAAGCCTACGAAGTGCTGAAAGACGCTGAGAAGCGCGCCGCCTACGATCGGCTCGGCCGCCATCGCCCGGGCGAAGATTTCCGCCCGTCGCCCGATTGGGCCGAGCAATTCTCGCAAGGCCACGGTGGCAGGAGTGCCGGCAGCAGTGGCGGCTCCGACAGTTTCAGCGACGAGCTCGATCTATCGGATCTGTTCGGCGGCATCTTCGGCGCGCGCAACGACCCGCGACGGCGCGGCCGCGGTGGGCCGATGCCGGGGCAAGATTTCGAAGTCGACGTGCAGATACCACTCGAAGACGCGCTACGCGGTACCGAAGTAAACCTCGACCTCAGCGTTACCGAATACGACAACGGCATGCCGCGACGCACGCCGAAGACCGTCACCGTACGCATTCCCAAGGGCGTGAGCGACCGACAAAAGCTGCGTGTGCCGGGCAAAGGCGGCCCCGGCGTCAATGGCGGACCGGCCGGCGCGCTCTATTTGAATATCAGCTTGCGGCCGCACCCGTTATTCAAGCCGAGCGGCCACGATCTGTATCTCGAAGTGCCACTGACGCCGCCCGAAGCGGCGCTCGGCGCTTCGATCGAAGTCCCGACGTTGTCCGGAAAAGTCCGCCTCAAAATCGCCGCCGGCGCGCACTCCGGTCAAAAACTGCGACTCGCCGGCCAAGGCTTGCCGAAGCCGGGCGGCGGTAGCGGCGATCTCTATGCGGTCGTACAAATCGCCGCGCCCGAGTCGCTGACGCCGCGCGAGCGCGCACTGTATGAAGAACTACAACAGCTCTCGACATTCAATCCGCGGCGTCATTTCGAGCGCAGCTAATCATGGCCGACTCCGAACAATTGCTGAACGAGCTCTTACTCATCCCGCTCGGCGAGCTTGCCGATTGCTCCGGCTTCACCATTATTGAAATTCGCGAATTGGTGACGCTCGGCGTATTCGAGCTGCACGACAGCACCGGCGAATGGATGTTCGAAGCACGTTGCATCGAGCTCGCACGCGCCGCGCATCGGTTGCGCGACGATTTCGAGTTGTCGCTCAACGGACTGGCGCTGGTGCTCGCCTATCGCGAACGCATCGGCGAGTTGGAGCGCCGACTGCACATGCTAGAGTGCCAGTTACCGCAACAACACTGATAACAACGGATGGCCCACGAGCGCCCGATTATCGACGCACGTGCTTTGCGCAAAAGCTTCGGCACAACCGAGGTCGTGCGCAGCATCGATCTCGCCATCGCCGCTGGTAGCTGCTTCGGCATCCTCGGTCCGAACGGCGCCGGCAAAACGACGACGTTGCGCATGGTGCTCGGGCAATCGCCGTTGTCCGGCGGCACGCTCAATGTGTTCGGCTTGCCGATGCCGGCAAGCGGGCGTCACGTGCGAGCACGCACCGGTGTGGTCCCGCAAATCGACAATCTCGATCCGGACTTCACGGTCGGTGAAAACTTACGCATCTACGGCAACTATTTCGGTCTGAACGCCGCCGTACTTAAGCGCCGCATCGGTGCGTTGCTCAACTTCGTCAATTTGAGCGATCGTGCCGACACCAAGATCGCGACGCTTTCCGGCGGCATGCGCCGGCGCCTGACCATCGCCCGTGCGCTCATCAACGATCCGGAACTGGTCATCCTCGATGAACCCACCACCGGCCTCGATCCACAAATCCGTCACCTGATTTGGGGTCGGCTGCGTGACCTGCGCGATCAAGGCAAGACGCTGCTGCTGACGACGCACTACATGGAAGAAGCGGAGCGCCTGTGCGACGCGCTGGTGGTAATGGATCACGGCCGCATCCTCGATCAAGGCACGCCGCGCGAGTTGATCCGCCGTCACGTCGAGCCGGAAGTGATCGAAGTTCGCGACAATGGTAAGGCCGCGCAACATTTATTGCCGGCCGACGGCGGCCGCACCGAAATCGTCGGCGACTCGATTTATTACTACACGAGCAACGCCCGCGCCGCGATCGCGCGCTTGGAAGCGCAACCGAACCTGACGTTCTATCATCGACCGGCGAATTTGGAAGACGTCTTTATGAAGCTGACCGGCCGTGAGCTACGCGAATGAGCGCGCTTTATCTATTCGTACCGCACTTGCGCCACGGCGCCTTCGCTGTCTGGCGCCGCAACGCGCTGGTATGGCGCAAGCTGATGATTCCGAGCCTGCTGATCAATTTCGGCGAACCGTTTTTGTATTTGCTCGGCTTAGGCTACGGCCTCGGCTTGTACATCGGCGAGATGATGCAGATGCCCTACCTCACGTTCCTCGCCTCCGGCATCCTCGCTTCGTCGACCATGAATACCGCGAGCTTCGAATCGATGTACTCCGCCTATACGCGCATGGTGCCGCAACGCACTTATGAAGCGATTCTGTCGACGCCGCTGGAAGTGCAAGACATTCTGCTCGGCGAGGCGCTGTGGTCCGCGACCAAATGCGCAATCAGCGGCAGCGGCATTTTGCTGGTCGCCGCCGTGCTCGGCGCCGTGCACGATTGGCAGGCGTTATGGGTGATTCCGGTCATCTTCCTCACCGGCTTCTGTTTCTCTTGTCTCGGTCTGTTGGTCTGCACGTTCGCGCGTGGTTACGACTACTTCAACTACTACATGACGTTGGTGTTGACGCCGATTTTTCTGTTGTCAGGGGTGTTCTATCCGGTTAGCTCGTTGCCGACGACATTGCAGTCGGTCGTACAGTTTTTTCCGCTGGTGCATGCTGTTGAACTGGTACGCCCATTGGTCGCGGGGCGGCCGTTGCTGCATGTTGGGTTTCATCTGGGTGTGTTGTTGGTATATGGCGTTGCAGCTTTTGGGCTGGC
This sequence comes from Gammaproteobacteria bacterium, assembly GCA_016199745.1. NCBI lineage: Bacteria > Pseudomonadati > Pseudomonadota > Gammaproteobacteria > Gammaproteobacteria bacterium. The sequence goes on along the minus strand of JACQFZ010000023.1, from coordinate 18,620 downwards.
GGTTAAGTTGGCGCGGCAACGGTTGGTTGTTTAGAAGGAATCGCCCCAATGGGGCGATTCATCTACTCCCGCAACGCCTCAATCTCCTTCGCAAACACCTCAAAGCTCGGTGACCCACTCGAGACACGCTTCACTACCACCCGCCCCGCCTCGATCCGCGCCAACACAAACGTTGGCGTCGCGTTAATCCCCATCGTTCTCGCCTCCCTCATATCGCGACGAACCACAGGCGTCGCCTCCGAGTCCTTCTGCCGACACGCCTTGAAGCGATCCATATCGAGACCCAGCTTGCGCGCGATCTCATCGAACAGCGCATCACCTAAGCGCGCTTGGTCCTCATATAACTGTTCATGCATCGGCCAATACTGTCCCTGCACACCAGCACAATAAGCGGCAACGCTGGCGGGAAACGCTTGCGCATGCATGGGTAACGGCAAGTCTTTATAGAAATAACGCAACACGCCCGTGTCAATGTACGCACGCTGCAACTTGGGCAACGTACCGACGTGAAAACGGCGGCAATACGGACACTGATAATCGGCGAACTCGATCAGCACGAGTTTCGCGCTCGGGCTACCGAGCGAACGTTCGCCATCGAGATTTAAAACCGAGGCGTTGCGCGGTATGACACCGTCCGCAGGACCCGCGCTGCGATCCGTTTCCGGCGCGGACGGCGCCTGCGCACAGGCGACGAGCAACGCGATAACCAAAAAAATGGCACGAGATTTTGGCATCGATGCGGCAGTAGCGGTGGACTCTTCTGAGTCTAGCGCACGAAACGCGTCAGAAGATCGGCAGCCGCGCCCAATGAAACCAAAGCGGTAACGTGATGAAACAAAGCAACGTCGTCGCCGTTAGCGCCGCCGCGTAGGCGCCGACGTTCAAACCGTGGCGATCGGCGATCACGATGCCCATCACCATGCTCGGCATAGCGCCTTCGAGCACCACGGCGACGAGCGTGTCGCCGCTGATGCCGAGCGCGGCAGCAACCCGCCACACCACGAACGGCATCAGCAACAATTGGATGAGCGCGACCGGAATCACCAACCGCAAATGCTGTCGCTGCCCGAAACCTTGACGCAGCGCCATGCCGACCGAGATCAGCATCAGCGGCACGATGGCGGCGCTCATTAAGTGCAGTAAACCTTCGATCCACTGCGGCAACGGTACGTCGGTGAGATTGAATGCGAGTGCGATCAACGCCGCCCAAATCGCCGGCACACGCGCGACCCTGCTGAGCGGCTTTTCCGATTTGCCGTCGGCGCCATAACTATTGGCGATGACGATACCGAGCGTCAGGATCGTCGGCGTGCACGCGAACAAGTCGTATTGAATGGCGACATTCGCGGTCCACGGACCGAGCGTTTGCGCGAGTACGGGTAATCCGAGAAAAGTAATGTTCGGCCAGGAGGCAGCGATGATCACGGCACCGGCGGTAGCGCGCGGCACCTGCAGCCAGCGGCACATGAGGACGCTGGCGGCGATCGCGACCAAGATGCCGCTAATGGCGGCGGCGGCGATTTTCACGCTGTCGAGACCGATCGGTGCGCGCCACAGCACCAACAACACCAGCGCCGGTAAGAACAAATAGTAAACCGCACCGACTAATACTTTGCGCGACGCTTCGGTTTCGAGCTTACCGGGTTGGCGCCACGACCAGAGCAAGCCGACGCCGATCAAGGCAAACATCTGCAACAGCGTGCTGATCATGATTTTTAGCGGAGGAAAGTTATTGTTGCGAGCGGCGCGTCATCCTATCACCGCCGCCGGTGTTTGTGCGGAAGCGCTACGGCGCACGCTGCGCGGAAATCGTCGGCGGCAAGCGCGCGAACAGCAGTTGCCGTTCGAGCACGCGATCCCACAGCAGTCGCCACGTTTTCCAATTGTGCTCGCCGGGCATACGCAACACATGGTCGGCCGGCAACTGTTCGGCTAGGCGGGCGATCACCGGTGCAAATTTATCTTGCGCGCCATAACCGAGATAAATCGGCGGTTGGCGCGGGCCGGCGGCGTAGTCCTGCAACCACTGCCATAAGCCGTGCTCGCCGTTGCGCCACTGCAGCAACTCGGCCGGATCGAACGGCGAATCGCTGCCGCTACCGAGAAACGGCGCGATCAACAACACGCCGTCGATCGTGTGCGGATACGATTTGAGATAGAGCAACGAACCGAAGCCGCCGAGTGAGAAGCCGACCAGCCAGATATGCCGATAACCCTGACGACGCGCCGGCTCGATGATGTCGTACCGTAAACGTTCGACGATCACGCCGCGATGGTAATAACCGTAGTGCGCATCGACCGCCCAGATATCGGCGTCGATACCCTGCCGGCGCGCTGACCACAGAAACCCGGCCTGCTCGAACTCATGCACGCTATCGCTAATACCCGGCAACAGAACGATAAGAGTATCGCTACGCTGCGGTGACGCGACATACGCCTGACTCACTACCGGAACCGCCAACGGACGCATCGCTGCGCATGCCGACAACAATATCAGCAACAACGCTATCCCTAAGAGCCGTCCCCATTCCATGGGTTTTAAACGTCATCATTGGCCGCAATAAGAAAGACTGCTTGCCCGAGCGAAAGTTCTTTGGCTACACAAACGCTGTAGAATCGCGCCATGCCAGACATTCGCCAGGAATTAAATCCCACACTGGTCGTAGAACTGCACGCCCGCGCGTTGGAGCTGGCCGACACCGCACGCGCCGTTATCAATCAGGCACTGCGCACCGGCTTTGACGTCAAGCACAAAGCCGACGGTAGCTACGTCACCAGTGCCGACATCGCCGTCGAAGAACAATTACGGGCACTTATCGGTCGGCAGTATCCAGACCACGGCATCATCGGCGAGGAATTCGCGCCGACACGCCCGGAATCGCCGTTTCAGTGGATTCTCGATCCTATCGACGGTACCGAAGATTTCGTGCACCACCTGCCGACCTTCGGCAGCATCCTGGCGCTTTACTATGGCGGCCGAGCACTGGTCGGTGTGCTCGACCATCCGGTATTGAATTTGCGCTGCCACGCCGCATTCGGCCGCGGCACCTGGCACAACGGCAAACGCGTTCAGCTCGCCGACCTCGCCGCTGACATAAGTAACGAACGCCTGCGGCTAGTGCTCAGCGCCCGCGCCAACTTCATGCGTTATCGCGATGAAGGCGCGCGCTTCGATACGCTGGCGCGCACGTTTACGAACCATCGAATCTATCGCTCGTGCTATGGCCACAGCCTGGCCGCCATCGGCGCGGTCGACGCCATGGTCGACTATCACGACACCTTGTGGGATATAGCTGCCGCCCCCATCTTGATCGAGGAGGCTGGCGGCGAATATCGCACGGTACGCGATTTCGTCACCGCCGACGGTACACGTATTTACAGCGCCGTCTTCGGTCGGCCGCGTGCGGTCGAGCGATTGTCGGCGTTACTGGTCGAATAAAGACGCCAAGAAATTTTTGAGAGAACTGGAGAAGCGCATGCGCACCATTATTAGTAGCAAAGGGTTTGGCCGCTGGTTAGGACTGGTCATGGCCGTCTGGCTGCTCAGCAGTTGCGGTTACAACGCGCTGCAACAAGCCGACGAGCAGATTAACGCCAGCTGGGCGCAAGTATTGAACCAATACAAACGGCGTGCTGACCTGATTCCGAATCTGGTCAATATTGTGAAGGGCTACGCAACCCACGAACGCGAAGTGTTGACCCAAGTCACCGAAGCGCGCGCCCGTGTCGGCCAAATTCAGGCGACGCCCGAGCTGCTGAACGATCCGCAGGCATTCGCCCGCTTCCAGTCAGCGCAACACGATATGAGCTCGGCACTCTCACGATTGCTAGTGGTAGCGGAAAACTATCCGCAGCTCAAAGCCGACGCTAACTTCCGCGATCTGCAAGCGCAGCTCGAAGGCACGGAAAACCGCATCGCCGTTGCGCGCGATCGTTACATCAAGGCAGTGCAAGAATATAACGTCATCGTCCGCTCGTTCCCGAATAATTTGACGGCGATGATGTTCGGTTACAAAACCAAACCGAGTTTCACTGTCGACAATGAGCGCGAAATCACCAATGCGCCGCAAGTTGATTTTTCGAAGTGAACGAACGGCGTGCGTCGGGCCGTCATCCGGCATAAAGGGGATATAACAATCTAATGCAGCGTAATCACTATCCCCTCGCCTCCGCCATTTCCTTGAGGGAGGACGCCGCGACTACCCGTAGCGCTGCACTTCGCGGGTCATGGCTGCTGCTACTGATTCTTTGCCTATACGCCGCCATCACTCACGCCGAAGTTGCGGTACCGGCACTGCACGCTCGCGTCACCGACATGGCCGGCGCCCTCAGCGCCGAGCAACGGCAAAATCTGGAACGCCAGCTCGCCGAATTCGAGACGCGTAAGGGCAGCCAGATTGCGGTGCTAATCGTACCGACGACGAAACCGGAAGAGATCGAGCAATACGGCATCCGCGTCGCTGAAGCCTGGAAGCTCGGACGCAAAGGCGTCGACGACGGCGTGTTGTTGCTCGTGGCATTGAAGGATCGCGACCTGCGCATCGAAGTCGGCTATGGGCTCGAAGGCGTAATACCGGACGCCGTCGCCAATCGCGTCATCCAAGAAGTGATCGTGCCGTTCTTCAAGCAAGGCGATTACTACGGCGGTATCCAGGCCGGTGTCACCCGCTTGATACGGCTCGTCGACGGCGAACCGTTGCCGCCGCCGAGTCGGCGCGACCAAAGCTGGTCGCGGTTTCAGCAAATACTGCCGTTCGCTTTTATCGCCGTGTTCGTCGTCGGCAATATCCTACGGGCGCTGCTCGGCCGGCTGCTCGGCGGCGTCAGTGCCGGCACCATTGCTAGCTTCGTCGCTTGGTCGATCATCGGCTCACTGGCGGGGGCGCTGCTATTAGGCATTATCGTATTCTTCGTGACGCTTGCTCTCGGCGGGCAAAGCCACGGCGGCAGCCATCGCAACTGGGGCAGCGGCGGTTTCGGTGGCGGCGGTTTTGGCGGCTTCGGTGGCGGTGGCGGTGGTGGATTTGGCGGTGGTGGTGGTGGTGGTGGCTTTGGTGGTGGTGGCGCTTCGGGGAAATGGTGATGAAATCGAAACGTGTGTTGCGCCACTTAGGGACGCCTTCTTGGCGCACTCGCCAAACGTTCCCGGCGCGTGCGCTGCAAGCGATCGAATCGACCATTCGCACCAGCGAAGCAACCCATTCCGGCCAAGTCTGCTTCGCGGTCGAGACCGCGCTCGAATTGGCGCCGCTGCTGCGCGGCATTTCGGCACGCGAACGTGCAATCGATGCGTTCTCGCGGCTGCGCGTATGGGACACCGAACGCAATAACGGCGTCTTGATTTACTTGCTGCTCGCCGACCGCGATGTCGAGATCGTCGCCGATCGCGGCATCCACGCCCGTGTCGGCGCGGACGAATGGGAACGTATTTGCCGGTCGATGGAGCAATCGTTCCGCGCCGGCCAATTCGAGGCCGGCGTCATCGAAGGTATCCGCGCCGTCAGCACGCACTTATCGCAACACTACCCGCGCTCCGGTCCACAGGCGAACGAGATCAGCGATCGACCGATTCTGCTGTAACTAAATTTCTGCGGTCTACACGACCCAAACATAAACCATTAACATATTGTGCTTTTAACCATTGATCGGTACATTGGCTGACGTTCAGCGGTCCTACCTAGCATGAGTTGACACGCCGTTGGGGGAACACCGATTGGGACTCAGCGAAGCCCTGCCGATGGAACCGCGGGTGATGCAAACCATCGCCCGGTACCTAGTTTCCCTCAAGGAAACGCTCGATGGCGACGAGCTTTACGGGCTCATCTCCCGGACGATTCGCCAACATACCCATCCCAACCGACCGCCCGACACCACCTGCCTTATCGAGCTGCATCGCCGCCTCGGCGATTACGCACAGGATCCGATCGTTCTGGCCAACATGCGCATCCGCGCTCGACTGTTACAGCAGCACATCACTCCTTACCTGCCGGACCCGGCGCTTGCCGCCGACAGCCAGCGCGAGCGCATGCTACATCTGGTCATCACCTCGCCTTCCACCGAAGTAACCGCCGAATCGAAACAACCGCACACGCAACTGCACGGTCAATGCGCCGTGCAATACCAAACGCTGCGACGCTCCGAGCAAGACGCCTGGCAGGCGATCTACCGCACCGTCAAGGATTATCAACAATTGAAACAGGCATGGATGAAAAGTCTGGAAGAACTGGCGCAACAACGCGAAACCCTGACTCAACAACTGAGCAAAACCAGCGAGCAGCTGCAGCGCCTAGAAACGGAGCACGAGCGGTTGCGCCTCGAGCTGGAAAAAACGCAACGCGATCTTGCCAAGCGCACACGCTTATCGACCGCACCGGAATTGCTGGCGCGCAGCGTTACCCGCTGGGGCACGCTGCCGAAGCGCGATATTTTTATCCGCGAGCTCGATGCCGAAATCCGCCGCAGCAAACGCAGCGGCGCAGCCTTATCGCTCGGCCTAATCGACATCGAGTGGCTCGACAGCATCGCCAATCAACACGACCCGGCAGCGAGCACCGCGGTGTTGCGCTGTTACGTCCAAGAAGTCCTCGGCAGCTTCCGCGCTTACGATCTGGTCGGTCAGTACGACCGCGATCAGTTTGCGGTCATGTTCCCCGATACCGCCAAAGACGGCGCCCAACGCGCGTTAGAAAAAGCGCATAAGCGCGCCAGCGAAACGCACGTCAGCCATGGCGGTGCCAGTTTTGCATTACCGCCGTTTGCCGGCGCGCTCGTTGTCTACTCGATCGGCGAAGATACCAGCGCTTTCCTCGAGCGCGCGCACGAAACGCTGGCACAGTTGCGGCGCACCCGGCAGATCGGGGTCATCGTTTCCTAACGGCCAAGATAATAAATAATGTTGAACGCGGGGGTCCGCCCCGGGTCCAACAACAGCAATAATTCGCTCAGCCAACGGCAACTAGCTGGTCACCTGTCCAAAGGGACATGGCGCATCGCACGTATCGCCAATACCCTACGCCCACAGACATGCCTGTTCGCGTTGCCCGCGATGGCGGTATTCAAGGGAGTCATCAATGAGAAAACTGCTAGTCGCCACGCTCTGCGTGGCCTTGTCCGCGCTTGTCAGTTGCGCCGCGGATGATAAAACCAATAAAGCCGACGCCAAGTCGACGATTGCGACAAAGCCAGCGCTCTCGGTAAGCCTAACGACCCCGCAAACCGAGGAATGGACGCAAACCTTGGCGGCCACCGGCAACGTCACCGCCTGGCAAGAAGCGCTGATCGGCGCCGAGATCGGCGGCCTGCGCCTTACTCAGGTGCTGGTCAACGTCGGCGACCACGTGCACCGCGGTCAAGTGCTAGCGAATCTGCAAAGCGACACCGTCGCCGCTGAGGTCGCGCAAACCCGTGCCAGCGTCGCCGAAGCGCAGGCGTTGCTTGCCGAAGCCAAAGCCAATGCCGAGCGCGCCCGGCAACTGCAGGCTTCCGGCGCCATCAGTGCCCAACAAGCCGAGCAAAACTTCACCGGCGAGCAAACCGCGCTGGCGCGAATCGATGCGCTGCGCGCGAAACTGAGTGCCGATGAACTGCGCTTGGCGCAAACGCGCGTACTCGCATCCGACGACGGCGCGATCTCGGCGCGCAACGCCACCGTCGGCGCGGTGGTGCAACCCGGGCAGGAGCTGTTCCGACTGATTCGCCAACAACGGTTGGAATGGCGCGGCGAAGTCAGTGCCGACCAGCTCGCGCGCATTCGCCCCGGCGTCGCCGCTCAAGTTACGCCCGCCGGCGGCGATACGGTGATCGGCAACGTGCGGATGGTCGCGCCGACGGTTGATCCACAAACGCGCAACGGCATTGTCTACGTCGACCTGCCGAATCCAGGCCCGGCCAAGGCTGGGATGTTCGCCCGCGGTCAGTTCGAGCTCGGCAAAGCGCAGGCGCTGACTCTGCCGCAAAGCGCGGTATTGCTACGCGAGGGCTTCGCTTACGTGTTTCGTATCGATGCTGCCAGCAAGGCGATCCAGACCAAGGTCGGTACCGGGCGCCGCGTCGGCGATCGCATCGAGATCACCAGCGGTCTCGACCATACCGCGAAGGTGGTCGCGTCGGGCGCCGGCTTCTTAAGCGACGGCGACGTCGTCCGCGTCATCGACGGCGGCAAATGAGAGCAGCACGATGATAAACGTTTCGTCTTGGTCGATTCGCAATCCAACACCGTCGCTGTTGCTGTTCATCATGCTTACGATCGTCGGCCTGATGAGCTTCGCAGCGATGAAAATCCAAAATTTTCCGGACATCGACTTACCGACGGTGACCGTCACCGCCTCTCTGCCCGGCGCGGCGCCGGCGCAGATGGAAACCGAGGTCGCGCGCAAAATCGAGAACTCGCTGGCAACGCTGCAAGGCGTCAAGCACATCTACACCAAGGTACAGGACGGCATGGCAACCGTCACCGCCGAGTTCCGCCTGGAGAAACCGACCCAGGAAGCGGTCGACGATGTACGCGACGCGGTATCGCGCGTGCGCTCCGATTTGCCGGGCGATCTGCGCGATCCCGTAATCGCCAAAGTTGATTTGGCGGGCATGCCGATCCTGACCTACACCGTCGCATCGACGCGCATGGATGACGAAGCGCTTTCGTGGTTTGTCGATAACACCGTTGCCAAGCGAATCTTGTCGGTCAAAGGCGTCGGCGCGGTTAGCCGCGTCGGCGGCGTCACCCGCGAAGTGAGCGTCGAAGTCGATCCGGCGAAGTTACTGGCGCTGAACGCGAGTGCCGCCGATATTTCGCGGCAACTCCGGCAAATGCAACAAGAAGCGTCGGGCGGCCGCACCGATTTCGGCGGCGCCGAGCAATCGGTGCGCACCATCGCCACCGTGCATTCCGCCGCCGAGCTGGCACGCCTAGACATCGTCCTGTCCGACGGCCGTCATGTGCAGCTTGATGAGGTCGCGACCGTGCGCGATGCGGTCGCCGAACAACGCAGTGCGGCACTGCTGAACGGCAAGCCGGTGGTCGGCTTCGAGATCACCCGTAGCCGCGGCGCCGGCGAAGTCGAAGTCGCCGACGGCGTGCACCAAGCGATCGCCGAGCTCACCAAGGCGCATCCGGAGATCGCCGTTACCGAAGCATTCAACTTCGTCGACCCGGTAGTCGAGAACTACAACGGCTCGATGAAGCTGATGTACGAAGGCGCGATTCTTGCCGTCATCGTCGTCTGGTTCTTCCTGCGCAACTGGCGGGCAACGCTGGTCGCCGCTACGGCGCTGCCGCTGTCGATCATTCCGGCGTTCTGGGGCATGCATGCGCTCGGCTTCTCGATCAATGTCGTTACGCTGCTGTCGCTGTCGCTCGTGGTCGGCGTGCTGGTCGACGACGCTATCGTCGAAATCGAGAACATCATGCGCCACTTGCGCATGGGTAAGTCGCCGTTTCAGGCGGCGACCGAAGCCGCCGACGAAATCGGTCTGGCCGTGATCGCGACCACGTTCACGCTGGTCGCGGTGTTTCTGCCGACGGCGTTCATGAGCGGTGTGCCGGGGAAATTTTTCGTACAGTTCGGTTGGACCGCGTCGATCGCGGTGATCGCCTCGCTCGTGGTCGCGCGCATGCTGACGCCGATGATGTCGGCTTATGTGCTACGCGCCGACAACAACGATCATAGCGACGGTCGCTTCATGAAGCTTTATATGTCGTCGGCGCGTTGGGTGCTGCAACACCGCATCAAAACCTTGCTCATTACTGTCGTGTTTCTGGCCGGCTCGGTGTTTTTGGCGAAGTTCCTACCGACCGGCTTCATCCCGCCGGACGATTTGTCGCAGACGCAGGTTTACTTGTCGCTACCGCCCGGCAGTACCTTCAAGCAGACGTTCGCCGCCGCCGAGCAAGCACGCGCGATCGTCCAGCAGCATCCGCACGTAAAGATGGTTTACACCGCCGTCGGCGGCGGCAATGCCGGCGGCGACCCGTTTGCGCCGCATGGCGCGGCCGAAGTGCGGAAAGCAACGTTGACCATTAACCTAACGCCGCGCCATGAACGCCACGGCGTCAGTAAACAAGACGTCGAACGCGAGTTGCGCAAGGCGCTGGAGACGCTGCCGGGCGCGCGCGTCAACGTCGGCCTCGGCGGCGCCAACGATAAGTACGTGATCGTGTTGGCGGGCGAAGACGGCGAGGCGCTGACGGCGCACGCGCACTTGGTCGAGCGCGAGTTGCGCACGATTCCCGGTATCGGCAACGTAACCTCGACCTCGAGCCTGACGCGACCTGAGTTGATCGTGCGGCCCGATTTCGCCAAAGCAGCGGATCTCGGTGTCACCTCGGCGGCGATTGCCGACACGCTACGCATCGCCACTGCCGGCGATTACGACCAGGGACTGGCGAAGCTCAATCTGGCGCAACGGCAAGTACCGGTGGTGGTGAAGTTGAACGCCAATGCTCGCCAGGATCTGGACCTGCTCGCGCGCCTGCCGGTACCCGGTGCACGCGGTCCGGTGATGCTCGGCAATGTCGCGGCGATATCTATCGACAGCGGCCCAGCGGAGATCGATCGCTACGATCGGCAGCGCAACATCAATTTCGAGATTGAGCTGAATCAACAACCGCTGGGCGAGGTACAGAAACGTGCCGACGAGCTGCCAAGCTTGCAAAACCTGCCGTCCGGTGTGATCAAAACAACGATGGGCGACGCCGAGGCGATGGCTGAGCTGTTCTCGAGCTTCGGCCTCGCCATGTTAACCGGCGTGTTGTGCATCTACATCGTGCTGGTGTTGTTGTTCAAGGACTTCGTGCAACCGGTAACGATCTTGGCGGCACTGGTGCTGTCGATTCCGGGCGCGTTTCTGGCGCTGTTCGTCACGCAAACGGCGTTGTCGATGCCGTCGATGATCGGTCTCATCATGCTGATGGGCATCGCTACTAAGAACTCGATCCTGTTGGTCGAGTACGCCATCATGGCGCACCGCGACCGCGGCTTGACGCGGCTAGAGGCGTTACTCGATGCGTGTCACAAACGCGCGCGGCCGATCGTAATGACGACGGTGGCGATGGGCGCCGGCATGACGCCGATTGCACTGGGTCTCGGCGTCGATCCGAGCTTTCGCTCGCCGATGGCGATCGTCGTGATCGGCGGTTTGATCACGTCGACCTTCTTGAGCTTGTTAGTGATACCCATCGTGTTTACGTATGTGGACGATGCCGTACAGTGGAGCAAACGACATCTGCATCGCCGCCATCATGCGACGACGGCGGTGCGGGAGTCGGTAACGGAAAGGAAGTCGGTGACGGAAGAGGTTTGAACAATCTCATCGAAGCCCCTTCTTTGGCTCCCTCCCCTTCAGGGGGAGGGACCGTTTCTAATGCGCCGCTCGCCACGCCTCGAAATACAACGCCACATCTTCGACGAAACCGCGATGCCGCGGCTGCCAATTCAGTAGACGTTCGGCCTTGCTGCTATCGACACGCTGATCGATCGCCAATGCTTCGGCGAAGTCACCCATCTTCTCGCGCGCCGCGTCCACCGGCACGTAATTGATCTTGCCGGTATAGCCCGCGGCTCGCGCCACCGCACTCACCATATCGGCGACGTTCGAACGCGAGCGATCGACGGCGTTGAAGATCTCGCCGGTCTGTTGCTGTTCGACCGCGCCAACATACAGCTCGGCGAGATCGTCCACATGGATCATGGCCCAGTGGTTCTTACCATCGCCGACCGCCGTCAGCCCGCCGTCGACCGCGGCGTTGAACCATATGCCGGTTAGCCCGCCGCGCTTACCGTAGACCACACCGGGACGAATCACGATGCCGCGTACGCCAGCGGCGGCCAACAATCGTTGTTCGGTCTCCGTCCGTGCTGTCACAAACTTTACCGGTGTCGGCAATGTCGTCTCATCGACCACTTGGCCGCGCGTATCGCCGTGGACCCACACGCCGCTGGTGTAGACCAGCATCTTCGGTTGCGCGCCGCTGTTGCCGATCGAGATCAAGGTATCGACGGTTTTGCGATCGAGTGCGAAAACATCGGCTTCGTAATCGACCGCGGCGTGCACTAACACCGCCGCCTGTTCGGCCACGCTCAACCATGCCTGCGGCTGTTGCAGCGAACCGACCACCGGATGAATTTCGTCGCGCGCCAGCTGCTTGGCTTTCTCGTTGCTGCGGGTCAAACCCCAGACCTCATGGCCGGCGCGACGAAACGCGCTGGCGACGCTGGAACCGATATAGCCGGTGGCACCGGTGACAAATACCTTCATGACACAGTCCTCGCTTTGTTTTAGTGAGGACTGACATTACATCGTTTCTTTAATAGCTATAATCTAGCTAATTGGAACAATACTGTTTCTTTAAAGAGACAATGATGGAAGCATTAAGCGGTATGGCGATCTTCGCGGCGGTCGTGGAAGCCGAGGGCTTTTCGCCGGCGGCGCGCCGGCTGGGGCTTTCTAAATCCACCGTCAGCAAGCAAATTTCCCGCCTCGAATCACACCTCAATGTGCGGCTGCTGCATCGAACCACGCGCAAGCTGAGCCTGACCGACGCCGGCGAGCTTTATTATCGGCATGCGGTCAAAGCGCTCGACGAAGCGCGCGCGGCAGAAGACGCGGTTACGCTCATGCGCGGACATCCGCGCGGCGTGTTGCGCATCAGCACGCCGATGTCGTTCGGTTTACTGCACATCTCGCCGGTGATTTCGAAATTCATTCAGCAACATCCGGAACTGCGCCTCGATATCGTCATGGAGGACCGCATTACCGACCTGGTCGAAGGCGGCTTCGATCTCGCCATCCGCGTCGGCAAACTTGCGCCCGACTCCAACCTGGTCGCGCGCCAGCTCGCGACTTGCAGCTTTTATCTTTGCGCGGCCCCGGCCTATCTCGATCGGCGCGGCATTCCTAACGAGCCGGCCGACTTACTGAAACACGATTGTTTGTTGTTCAGTCATGCCCCCAAGATCAATGAGTGGCAGTTCCATGGTGTCGATGGACCGGTGACGGTCAAAGTCGCGGGCTCGTTGCAAGCCAATAGTGGATTGGTATTACGCGAAGCGGCGTTAGCCGGACTGGGTTTGGTGCGCATGCCGGCGGCCGCGATCGGCCCCGATTTGCAAGCCGGACGCTTGCGACGCGTACTACCGAACTATTCGATTCAAGCACTCACGGTCTACGCCGTGTTTCCGGAAGGACGCCACATTCCGGCGAAGAGTCGTTTGTTCATCGACTTCCTAACCCATCATTGGGGCACACCGGCTTACTGGGAAATCGATCGCTGATTCATGTCGACGCGCGCGCACAGGCACCGGACCGGACGCTACGACACCGGGCGATTTATCACCGCATGCATAATAAACCCCTCCGTGGCGGGGGTTAAATAATCTGGTGTTAGTGAGAATGAATTAGCTGGCAGCGGATTCAGTCGCGGGTGCTGGCCGTTTTTGCGCCGGCGCTGGCGGCTGACGGGTTTTGGCTTTCTGAATCGCGGCGTCTGCCGCTTGGCGAGCACGCGCTTCTTTGGGTTTTGCGCCTCCCCCTTCAAGGGGGAGGTTGGGAGGGGGATGGGTTTCGGGCACCGTTGTCGGATAGAACGAAAACCCACCCCCACCCCAGCCCTCCCCCTGAGGGGGAGGGCGCCATGCGTGCCGGCGGTAACAGGGGTGACGTTCGCCGACCGGCTAGAGCCGGTGGTTTAAACCTTACCTATGGAAATTATCGGCGTGCCGGCTCGAGAGTCGCATCGAGGTTGAGGGTATCGCAGAAATCGGTGAACTCATCGCGCAACCGGCCGACGTGGAGATCGGACGGGATACTGATATTCATGCTGATCGACAGCATGCCGGCGCCTGTGTGCACGGCGGTATAAGCCCAGGTGCTCATTTCGTCGATATTGATTTGCCGGCTGGCAAAAAAGTCGGCGAGCTCGGTCACGACCGCCGGGCTATCGAGCGTGGCGACATCGACGACGTACGACAACATGTCCTCGCGCGGCGCCCGTTCTTCGGTGCGATGCGCGTTAATGACGAGGTCAAGCTTCTTGCTCAGCGCCAGCGCCTGGTTTTCGAGCTTGGCGATGGCATTCCAGCTGCCGCAAGCGAGCAACATGACGGTGCATTCGCTGCCGAGCACAGCAACGCGTGAATCGGCGACGCCGCAACCGACGTCGGCAATGGCCTTCGCCAGATCGCGCACGATACCTACTCGGTCAGTGCCGACCGCGGACAGAACGAGATACTTCTTCATTACGGGGATAGTCCGAAAATAGAAAGGGACGCTAAATCGCAAAATCCGCCAACGCGGTTTTTCTGGAACGGCGCATATCTTACCAGTAGCGCGGTGAATATTGCTTCCCCGGCATTGCCCCCAATGGCGCCGGGTTGTAATTAGGCCGATGCCGACCAATGATGCCGAAACATGGTCCTGGAACATCTCATCGGCGAATACGGCTACCTCGCGATCCTCCTCGGCACCTTCGTCGAAGGCGAAACGGTACTGTTGGCCGGCGGTTTGGCGGCGCAGCTGGGTTATTTGGACCTGCGGCCGGTACTGGGGATTGCATTCATCGGCACCTTAATCGCCGATCAATTCTGGTTCCATCTCGGGCGGCGCCACGGCGGCCGGATATTGCGGGGTTCGTCGCGTATGCAGCAGCGCGCCGCCGGCGTTTGTCGCTGGATCGAGCGTTACAAAAATTGCACGATTCTCGGTTTTCGCTTCGTCTATGGCGTGCGCACGGTGACGCCGTTTTTACTGGGCATGTCCAAGGTGTCGCCCACGCGCTTCCTGGTGCTGAATGCGATCAGCACGCTGATTTGGGCGACGGCGCTGGCGATGGCGGGTTACGTCGGCGGCGCCACCCTAAAGACGTTGTTGGCCGGCGACCGTCGATGGCTGCTGCTGGTCGTCGCCGGTGTCGCGCTGCTGGCTTGGGTGATCCGCCGCTTTTTGTCGAACCGGCGCGCCAGCCTCACTTCTTCTTGAGGATGTCCTTGAGATTGGCGAATGGATTGTTGGTCGCCGGCTTGATAGCGGCTGCCGTCAAACCGAAAGTCGAACCGACACCGCTGATGAGATGGGAATATTTCTGGTGCTCCCAGTCATGACAATACAGGCACAGGTTTTCCCAGTTGCTGCCATCGGCGGGATTGTTGTCGTGGTTATGATCTTTGTGATGCACCGTCAGCTCGTGCAAGTTCTCGCGCGTAAACTCGCGTCCGCAACGCGCACACACCCACGGGTATAACCGCAACGATTGTTCGCGATATCCGCCCATGCGCGTATCCGCCTCTTTGCGCGCACGCGCGACCAGCTGATCGAGCTTACCGCTATCGATCGTTCCACCCGGCGGCTTGCGCGGGCCATATCCTCGTCCTGCCATCGATAGACTCCTTTGCGATGAGCCTACCTGTCGTATTGACTCTTCGCAACGAAATTGAAATTGCTTGCCGACCGCGCCATAGCTTCGTTAGACTCGATCACATGTTTCAAACAGCACATCGAGTTTGGCGTTTACCCATGCGTCGCCCGAAAGGCGAACGCCAACCCTGTGTGCCTGGAGAATTTGTATAGTTAGTCGTTAAGCGCAATCGGATTCAGTCAAAGGCCACAGGACGAAAGTTCTGTGGCCTTTTTTATTTTGTTTAACGTAGATCGTTCGCCGCTTAAACCCACCCCCACCCTTTGCCCTCCCCCTGAGGGGGAGGGGAAGTTGGTGAGAATCTATTTTAATAAAGGAAATAACGATGTCAGTGCCGGCTGCGGGTTTTGCCATCTTGTTGATTTGGTCGACCGCGCCGCTCGCCGTCAAATGGAGCAGCCAAGGAATCGGTTTTCTGTTTGGCGCGTTCGGACGCATGAGTCTCGCCGCGTTGTGTTGTCTCGCGCTCATGTTAGTACTGCGCCAACAGATGCCGTGGCATCGCCAAGCTCGCCGCACATATGCCGCCGCATCCATCTCGAGTTATGGTGCCATGTTATGTGTGTACTGGTCGGTGCAATTCGTACCGTCCGGCCTAGTGTCGGTGTTGTTCGGACTAACGCCGCTAGTCACAGCCTTGTTGGCGCGCTGGTTGCTGGGCGAGCGCCGCCTCACACCGGCGCGAATTGCCGGCATGATGCTCGGCCTCGTCGGACTGATCGCCATCTTCGGTGCCGGTCTAACGCTCGGTCGGCAAGCGCTCGCCGGCATTGCCGTACTGCTCGTCGGCGTCGTCATCAGCTCGCTGAGCATGGTGCTGGTCAAGCGCGACGGCGCTGCATTGCCGCCGTTGGCCGTATCCACCGGCTCGATGATCTACGCGTCGTTGTTGTTTCTGCTGACCTGGTTGTTATTCGACGGCCGGTTGCCGACGCAGCTGCCGACGAAAACGCTCGAGTCGATTTTGTATTTGGGCGTAATCGCGTCGACCCTCGGCTTTACCTTGTTCTACTACATACTACGTTATACATCGGCCTCGGGCGTGGCGTTGATCACAGTCGTGACGCCGGTGACCGCGTTATTACTCGGCCGCCTGGTCGACCACGAACAGATTACACCGGCCATTTACGGCGGCACGGCGCTGGTACTCAGTGGGCTAGCGCTGCACCAGTGGGGCCACCGGCTGCCTGTGATACGAAGCAGACAAATTTAGCTGTCCACTGCAGAATAGCGGTAACCACTAAAACAACACGGGAGGAAACGATGAAACTTCTCACTGCGGTAACTGCTGTCGGCTTGGTGCTCAGCACGACTATTGCCTTCGGCAAAGAAATCGCCGGCGTCCAAGTGCCGGATACGGTAACGGTACAGACGAACGATCTCGTGCTGAACGGCGCCGGCATACGCACGCGCGTTTTCTTCAAGATCTACGTCGGCGCACTGTATTTGAAAGCGCGCGAAGGCAACACGCTGAGCGTGCTGGCGGCACCGGCGCCGAAAAGCGTACGACTGCATTTGCTCCACAGCGAAATATCGGCCGACAAGCTAGTCGATGCCTGGAACGACGGCTTCGCTGCCAACCACACGGCCGACGAGCTGAAGGCGCTCAAAGCCCGTATCGATCAATTCAATAAGCTGTTCCCGACCGTATTCCGCGGCGATGTCATCCGGCTCGACCTGCTGTTGGACGGAAGCACCGAAGTTTTCATCAACGACAAAAAACGCGGCGCGGTTCCGGGCGAAGATTTTCAGAAGGCGCTGTTGAAAATCTGGCTCGGCAACAACCCCGTAGACAAGGACCTCAAGCAAGCATTGCTAGGTAAGGGCTGAAGCATGAACACTGCCAAGAGAAACGTCGTTCTGCTGGCGATCTGCCAGGCAACGTTGATGATCGGCCAATCGCTCATGTTAACGGCGGCGCCGTGGGTCGGCTTAGCGCTGACCGGCGACAAAACGCTGGCGACGCTGCCGATCGGCGTACAGTTCGGCGTAACGTTATTGACGGTAATGCCGGCGGCGTTCCTGATGAAGCACATCGGCCGCCGGCCCGGCTTTGTCATCGGCGCGGTGTTCGGTGTCATCGGCAGCATACTCGCCGCCTACGGCATTTGGCACGGTCAGTTCGTGCTGTTCTGTCTCGGCCTCGGCTTGAACGGCGTGTTCAACGGCTTCGGTACTTATTATCGTTTCGCCGCCGCCGATGCCGCCGGCCCCGACTACCGCAGCACGGCGATCTCTTACGTGCTTGCCGGCGGCGTGGTCGCCGCCTTTGTTGGCCCTAACCTCGCCAATTGGACCGCCGATTTAGCGACCGCAAAATTCAGCGGCAGCTATTTGAGCCTGGCGGCGGTCTATCTCATCG
Organism: Gammaproteobacteria bacterium; assembly: GCA_016199745.1. Classification (NCBI taxonomy): domain Bacteria; kingdom Pseudomonadati; phylum Pseudomonadota; class Gammaproteobacteria; species Gammaproteobacteria bacterium. The sequence continues at coordinate 852 of JACQFZ010000023.1, read as the reverse complement.
CCCTGGTCGCGCTCATGTTCGTCGACATCCCGCCACCGACTTCGGAAGAACGCCGCGGTCGTGGCCGACCGATGTGGGAGATCGCCCGCCAACCAGCATTCATGGTCGCCGTTATCGCCGCCATGTTCGGCTACGGCATCATGAGCTTGATCATGACCTCGACACCGCTAACGCTACACGATCACAACTACAGCTTCGGCGAAACAGCATTCATCATTCAGTGGCACTTGGTCGCCATGTTCGCGCCATCGTTCGTCACCGGCCGGCTGATCAAGCGCTTCGGCGTGTCGAAAATTATTTTGTTGGGAACGATATTTTACGTCGGCTGTGTGTTGCTCAATCTGCTCAGCACCGATTTCTGGGCGGTCTGGTTGGCGCTGGTATTGCTCGGCCTCGGCTGGAACTTCTTATTCGTCGGCGGCACAACGCTGTTAACCGATACTTACACGCCGGAAGAAAGAGCCAAGACCCAGGCACTCAACGATTTCCTGGTTCTCGGCGTCGTTACCGCAACGGCGTTCTCGTCGGGGCCGCTGCACTATAAATTGGGTTGGCAGGCGCTCAATATGAGCGTGGTGCCGCTGATCGTGGCGATCGTGATTGCGGTAGCTTGGTTGAGGCGGACAGGTAGCACGGCAAAGACTTCTTAATGTAGGGTGGGCAACTTGTTGCCCACGTTTCTTTTTATCCGCGTGGGCAGCAACCTCAGCTGCCCACCCTAATGCAATGGACTCCACCCCCTTACTCAACGGCGTCACAATGCGCCAAGCGGGTTGAATCGGTCAACGCGCTATCGTCAGGAGGTGGAGCCCAGATGAATACTAACGCAGCGGTGATCGGATTGGATATTGC
>JACQFZ010000022.1:300000-376104 GCA_016199745.1 Gammaproteobacteria bacterium | reverse complement strand
TAGGGTGGGCTGCGCCTTTCTGCCCACGCGTCGCGATTGAAAAAACGCACAGGCAACAAGCCACCCACCCCACACGGAATAAATTACTTCACCTCGACGCTGGTAGCCGTCATGCGGTATTCGATGGTCACCTTCGCACCCTTCTTCAATTCGCCTTTCACTTTCGTGCTCGCGTCGCGCGCGACTTCCCACTTTTCCTTACCCTTCTCGACCACGATCGCGTCGTCGCGCACGTCGACGATCGGCCCGGTCACCTGATAGGTTTTACCGGCCGCGAATACCGGCGCCGCCAGTAGTCCCATGAGAACTGCCGCCATCAAACGCTTCATAAATCACTCCTTGGTTTAGTTGGGTACGGACGCCGCGGACGATAGGGCGGCCGTCGCCGCACTGTCAAGCCACATGCTAGTATTGCGCGCATGACGAAACTCCGCGTAGGTCTGGTGCAGCATGCTTGCACCGAAGACCGCGAAACTAATCTGGCCGCGTCGATGGCCGGCGCGCGCGATGCCGCCGCCCGCGGTGCCGAGATTGTGCTCCTGCCCGAGCTCCATACCGGCGTTTACTTCTGCCAAACCGAAGACACGCGCCGCTTCGAGCAAGCTGAGCCGATCCCCGGCGCCAGCACCGAAACGCTCGGTCAGCTCGCCAAAGAATTGAACATCACTCTCATCGGCTCGCTGTTCGAACGGCGCGCCCCGGGGCTGTATCACAACACCGCCGTCGTGCTCGACCGCCGCGGCCAATTGGCCGGGCGCTATCGCAAGATGCACATCCCGGACGATCCGAGCTACTACGAGAAGTTCTATTTCACGCCCGGCGATCTCGGCTTCGCGCCGATCGCCGCCGACAAGAACAAGCTCGGCGTGCTCGTCTGCTGGGATCAGTGGTATCCGGAAGCCGCACGCCTGATGGCGATGCACGGCGCCGAGCTGCTGTTCTATCCCACCGCCATCGGCTGGGATCCGCGCGATACCGAAGCGGAGCGCGCGCGCCAACGCGACGCCTGGCGCACGGTGCAACGCGCACACGCCATCGCTAACGGCCTGCCGGTCATTGTCTGCAACCGCGTCGGTCCGGAACCGGATCCGAGCGGCGGTCCCGGCATTCAATTCTGGGGCTCGAGTTTCATCGCCGGCCCGCAGGGCGAAATCCTCGCCGAAGCGCCGACCGATCAACCGGCGGTGCTGGTGGTCGACATCGATCGCAAACGCACCGAAGACGTACGCCGTATCTGGCCGTTTTTCCGCGACCGTCGCATCGACGCCTACGACGATCTGACCAAGCGTTACGCGGATTAGACCTTCCACTCTTCCATCCCTCCGGCACACTTGCCGGGGGACCAAGGTGGGGGCATCAACAAGCGCTTAACCACCATGCCGCAACCGATTCATCTCAAACAATCCGCCGAGCTTCTGCGCGCCGTCCTTACCGGCACGGCGCCGGCCGACAAGCAAATGGAAACCTACTTCCGCGCGAACCGCGCGATGGGAGTACGTGACCGCGGCGAAGTCGCCGAAGTCGTGTATGCCTGCCTGCGGCACAAACGGCTGCTGGAACACCTGACCGAATCGAGCGACCCGCGGCTACTGATCGCGGCGCAATTCCTGCGCAGCGGCATCAGTGCCCGTGCCATCGAGGACACCGGTTTTATCAGCGACGCCCGCGCGCTCGCCACGCGTGTCCGTACGCTCGATCCGACCACGCTGCCGCTGGCGACACGCGCCAGCTTGCCCGATTGGCTGGCGGAACAATTGGTCAAACAATACGGTGCCGACGAAGCGTCGATCGTCGCCGACTCGCTGAATCAGCCGGCGCCGGTCGATCTACGGGTCAACACGATTAAAGCCAAACGCGAAGACGTCGAAGCAAAATTAATCGAAGATGGTTTTAACTGCAGCGCCACGCCGCACTCACCCGTCGGCCTGCGCTTGCAACAGCGCGCATCGGTGTTTCGTTCCGCGGCTTTTAAAGAAGGATTGTTCGAAGTTCAAGACGAAGGCAGCCAGCTCGTATCGCTGCTGCTCGAACCGCGCCGCAGCGAAATGGTGGTCGACTTCTGCGCCGGCGCCGGCGGCAAGACCCTGCATCTCGGCGCAATGATGGCCAACAGCGGCAGCCTGTACGCCTTCGACGTCTCCGCCGCCCGCCTCGAACGTTTGACGCCGCGTTTACGCCGCGCCGGTCTATCGAACGTGCGCTCGGTGGTGATCAGCAACGAACGCGATCAACGCGCGCAACGCCTCTACGGCAAAATCGATCGCGTGCTAGTCGACGCGCCCTGCTCCGGCATCGGCACACTGCGCCGCAATCCCGATATTAAATGGCGCACGATCGACCTGCCCGCGTTGATCGACACGCAAAAACGGATTCTGGGGGCAGCCGCGTCGTTATTGAAACCGGGCGGCCGTTTGGTTTATGCGACGTGCAGCTTATTGGCGGATGAGAACGAAGCCGTGATTGGCGAATTTCTCGGTCAGCATCCGCAGTTCAGTATCGTGCCAGCCGGCGAAATTTTGCAACGGCGACATATTTCGCTCGAGGCTTCCGATGACGGTGCGGTGCGGTTACTGCCGCATCGGCATAACACCGATGGGTTTTATGCGGTGGCGTTGGTAAGAGCGATGTCGTAGTAATAGTTAGTCGCCAAAAGTGAGAAGCACAGGAACGCTTTGCGCCACCCGGGGGGTGCTTTCTTTTGGTTACTTTTCGGGTGCTGTACCGGGACGTACGAATGTCGCGAGCGCAGGAGCGACCACCCGCAAAGAAAAGTAACCCTGGGTTGCGGGGCGGAGCATCCCGCTGATTATATTTATTACCTCGACCCGCATCGCCCCAACGGGGCGATTCAACCTACCCCAACCCCCTCTCCCGCGCCCGCTTCCGCTCCCGCACACGCACCACCGCCCAAATAACAACCCCGACTACCGCCAAAAGCGCCAGCACGTACAACTTGAGATGCCTAAAGTCGGCAACAAAAAGCTTGAACGCCTCGCCGAATAAATAACCGACCATACCGAGCGTGATCGACCAAATAATCGCGCCGGTCAGATTGAGCGAGAAAAATCGCAGCGGCGAAATTTGGCTGGCGCCGATGGCGAACGGCGTGACACTGCGTAGGCCGTAATAAAAACGGAAGGTAAGAATCAGAAGGTTTTTATGGCGGTAAAGATGCTTGTAGACCTTCTCGGCGTTCACCTTCCACGACAATCGCTTGGCCAAGATGCGCGGACCGTAATGACGGCCGACGTAAAAATACAGTTGATCGCCGAAAAAACTGCCGGCCAGACCCGAGACGATGACCCAGGGAAGCTCGAGGTAACCGAGGTGTGCCGCCAAGCCGCCGAGCACCATGACGGTCTCACCCTCGAGAAACGTAAAGACGAGGATAGCGAAATAACCGTAGGTTTGAATTAAATCTTCGATCGACATAGGAAATGCTGCGACGACTTGCGCCTAGTTAGGGGCACGCCGGCCGTGGCGCATAAAAAACCCGCGCATGGGCGCGGGGCTATCCTTTCGCCGGCAGATGCTACGTGAAGTCGGGAAATGGGACAACGGCAACTCATCGCTTAGTCATCGCTGCGGCTCGTGCGCTCACGTTTTCGCTGACCTTGGTGGCGCTTGGCATCCAACCGGCGCGCGCGGGCGCCGGCGCTTGGGCGTGTTTTCTTGCGCTTGCGCGGGACATGATTAAGTTTCTTTAAGCGCTCAATCAGGCGCTCGAACGCGATTTCGCGGTTGCGTATTTGTGAACGGGTGTCGCTGGCGATCACCACCACGCCCGACGGACCGTGCGTCAAACGTACCGCCGATTCGGTTCGGTTCACATGCTGGCCACCGGGACCGGCCGCCCGATAAGTGTCGATGCGCACCTCATGACGCAATACCGCCGCATCGGTTGCATACGGCGGCGGCCGGCGCTCGGTTATAACCATTACTTAATCCCGCTCATTTTCCAACGCTATTGCCGCGTCCTATTGTTTACAATGGGCAATCCAACAAACCGTCCGTGCGGCGCAACTGCTTCTTATGATCCTTATTCTTAAATCCGAAACCGACACGCGCAGCCCTGAATACCAACAGATCCTCGACTATCTAGCCAACAAGCCGGGCATTAAAACCCGGGTGCACCAAGAAATCGGCCGGCTACAAACGTTAACCGAAATCTACTTGATCGGCGACACCGCTTCGCTCGACAAGACCGAAATCGAAAGCCTGGCGGGCGTCGAACGGGTCGTGCGCGTATCGCAAGAATATCGCATCCTCGGACGTCACCGTGACGAACAACGCCCGGCCGGCTTCGAATACAACGGCGTCCATTTCGATCAGGACAGCTTGAACGTGTTCGCCGGTCTGTGCGCGGTCGATACGCCGGAACACGTCGAGCGCATGCTGCGCGTGCTCAAAGACCACGGCCAAGTCTGTACTCGCATGGGCGCCTATAAACCGCGCACCAACCCTTACGCCTTTCAAGGCCACGGCAAAACCTGTTTGCCATGGGTGTTCGACCTCGCCGGTAAATACGGCATCAAGGTCGTCGCCATGGAGATCACGCACGACTCGCAGGTCGACGAGATCAACGAAGCGCTGGAGCAGACGGGTCGACCGACCGGTGTGATGCTGCAAATCGGCACGCGCAACACCCAGAACTTCGAACTGTTAAAGATCGTCGGCCGCCAGCGCGAATTTCCAGTGTTACTGAAGCGCGGCTTCGGTATCACCCTGGAAGAATCGCTCAACGCCGCCGAGTACTTGGCGAGCGAAGGCAACCGTCACATCGTCTTCGGCCTGCGCGGCATGAAAACCAACATGGGCGACCCGCACCGCAACTTCGTCGACTTCTCGCATGTACCGGTGGTGAAACGTCTAACCCGCATGCCGGTATGCATCGACCCGTCGCACTCGGTCGGCAGCCGCGATCGTTCGCCGGACGGTTTACTCGACGTGTTTCATGTCACCGCCCAGGGCGTCATCGCCGGCGCCAATATGATTTTGGTCGACTTCCATCCAGCCCCGAGCAAAGCCTTAGTCGACGGTCCGCAAGCACTGCTGATCGACGAGCTGCCCTATTTCCTCGAAGATGTCGCCATCGCCCGCGACGCCTATGAAAAAAGGCGGAAGTTGGCGAAACGCAGCACCAGCTAACTCAACGGACTCTCTCTCCTAACCGGGAGAGAGATCATTTAGCGATCACGCCGCTGTGTCTGCCCCGGTGCAACCAGCGTCCGATATTCAATACGCGCATGACGTTCCGCTGAGCGAAACAATACCAGCGCACCTATTGCATCGACGCCGGCGAAAAATTCGAAACAATCGACGGCCTCTGTTGCCGGCGCAAGTCCTCTCGAACAAAAATGCACGCCGTCGGTTATCGCAAACATCAGATCGCGCAGCCGCATCTCCAAGCCTAGACCCAGCGCTTTACTACCGGCCTCCTTCAGCGTCCAGAACCGATAAAAGGTACGCAACCGTTCGGCGTCACTCTGCCGATCGAAAAATTCGCGCTCGGACGGCGTCAGTATTTCGTCGGCTAACGCGTCGATGGCGCGCACGCGTATCTGTTCGACATCAACTCCTACTCTGCCGATATCGCTCACGGCAACGACGACGTAATCGCCAGAGTGCGACAAGCTAATCGCCGGCGGCTCGATTTGCATCTGCCTCGAGCACGCGCGCGGTTGGCCATTGCGGTCGTTGACGATTTCCCAGGTCGCTGCCGGCAAACCCGACCAGGTGCTCAACGCCGTGCGCGCTAACACTCGACTGACGACGAACTGACGCTGGCGCTTGCGCGACATACCGGCGTCGATCTGGATGCGTTCGATCGGAGTGAGATAACTGTCGAAGCCGGCAGCGCCATCCGGCGTATCGAATAACCGGGCATCGGCAAAGTAGACGCCCACTTGAATGGCCGCGCCCATGCGACCCGATCAGGGAACGAAACGCCGGAACATCAGGCTGGCGTTGGTGCCGCCGAAACCAAAACTATTCGACATAACGACGTCGATCTCGGCGACAACGCTGTTGCGCACGAGCGGCAAGCCGACGAGCTGCTGATCGAGCGTATCGACGTTGGCGGAACCAGCAATAAAACCGTCACGCAGCATCAGTAGCGAGTAGATCGCTTCGTGGACAGCGGCGGCGCCGATCGCATGACCCGTTAAACTTTTGGTCGATGAAAAATGCGGCATACGCTCGCCAAAGACCTGGCGCATCGCTTGCACTTCGGAGATGTCGCCCAGCGGGGTCGACGTGGCATGCGTATTAACGTAATCAACCGAAACACCGGCCTGTGCCAACGCCAGGCGCATGACTCGGGCCGCGCCATCGGGCGACGGCATGACCATATCAAAGCCATCGGAGTTCGCGCCATAACCGACCATCTCGGCATAGATCGGCGCGCCGCGGGCACGAGCTTGTTCCAACTCTTCCAGTACTAAGATTCCGGCACCACCGGAAATGGCGAAACCATCGCGCCCGCTATCATACGGCCGCGACGCCTTTTGCGGAGCATCGTTACGGGCCGACGACAATACGCCCATGGCGTCAAACGACACTGTCGTCGTCCAGCATACGGCTTCGGCACCGCCGACGAACACTCGGTCTTGTTTGCCGGCCGCGATCAAATCCATGCCCTGACCGATGCAGTGTGCCGATGTGGCGCAAGCCGACACCATCGAGTAACTAACGCCCTGAACCCCAAAAGCGGTAGCAAGCGTAGCCGATGCCGTGCTGGCCATGATGCGCGGCACTTGGTACGGCGGAATTTTGCTGACGCCGCGGCGGCGCAAAATGTCGACTGATTCGATTTGATCGCGCATCGAGCCGATGGCGGAACCGACGATCAACCCGGTACGAGGATGGGCGATCTCATGCGTCGTCAGCCGCGCGTCGTCGACGGCGCGGCACATGGCGTGATAAGCATGCTGGGCACCACCACCCATGAAGCGCCGTAGCTTACGATCGATCGTCGGCAGATCGCGCACGTCGGGAATACCGGCGACATGGCTACGAAATCCCAATTGGGCATATTCGTCGACGAATACGATACCCGATCGCCCGGCACGCAGTGCCGTCGAGACTTGGTCCAGCTGATTGCCGAGACAGGAAACAATTCCCATCCCGCTGACAACGACGCGTCGCAAAGGAAAGTCTATCGAGTAGAGAACTGCCGCCCGCCGATAGAAACGGGCGGCGGGCAAACCCGGTTTATCACGGTATCGCCGCGCGGTTCCGCAGGAAGATTACTGCTGCCGCAAAAGCTCGGCATTGATCGCCGTGACGAGATTTTGTACCCAACGCGCGTAGTGTCCGCTGATCGTACGGCGACCGTCGCCGTGGTCCTTGTATTTCAAGAGTTCGCTGTCGACATACTTGATGACATATTTCTTCGTATCGTAGGCGACATCAACGGTCAATTGCTCCCGTCCCTTATAGTCAAGGTGCAGCTGTATCTTGCCTGGCGCGTCCTTCTTTATTTGCCAGCTGTGTGTTTGGGCACCGATCATGATGGCCTTCTTTACTGCAGCTTGCGTCAGCGCCTTATCGGAAACACTGACGATAGGCACCTCGCGGTCTTCAATCTCAACCGCGCGCGTGGCAAAGGCCGCTGTCGACGACAAGGTCAAGGCAACGAACGCAAAAATGGCAAACGCTTTTATCGGACGCATAGCAAAAACTCCTCTATTGTTAATAGTTCAACCCACTCTCAAAGCCGTTTAAAGACGAGCGATGTATTGATCCCGCCGAATGCAAAGTTGTTGCTCATGACATGCTCGTTTTGCATGACGGCTCCGTCGCCACGAATATATTGCAGCTCGGCACAAGCAGGATCGATGTCATCGAGATTGATCGTCGGCGAGTACCAGCCATTACGCATCATTTCGATCGTCAGCCATGCCTCGATCGAACCGCAAGCGCCGAGCGTATGGCCGATATAGCTCTTCAGTGAACTGATCGGAATACGACTGCCGAAAACCTGATGGGTCGCGCGTGACTCGGCGATGTCACCGCGATCGGTGGCGGTGCCATGCGCATTGACGTAACCGATCGCCGATGCCGGCAAGCCAGCGTCTTTGAGCGCCAGCTCCATGGCTACCGCCATGGTCGCCGCCTCCGGTTGCGTGACATGCGCGCCGTCAGAATTACAGCCAAAGCCAACGACTTCGGCGTATATCTTGGCGCCACGCGCCTTGGCATGCTCGAGCTCTTCGAGTATCAACGTCCCAGCGCCCTCACCGACTACTAAACCGTCGCGCGCACGATCGAACGGCCGCGGAGTCAGCTCGGGTTTGTCGTTGCGCGTGCTGGTGGCGAATAAACTGTCGAACACCGCGACGCCGGCAACACCGAATTCTTCCGAACCGCCGGCAACCATCAACTGCTGCCGACCGAACTTAATCGCTTCGTAGGCGTAACCGATTGCCTGACTGCCCGAGGTACAGGCGGTGCTCGTTGGGATCAGACGACCGCGCAAACCGAAATACAGGCCGATATTGACGGCGCCGGTATGGCTCATGATTTGGATGTAGGTGGTCGACGTTACGCCCTGCATCTTGCCGGTCTCGATCATGCGACCGAATGCCGGCAGCGGTTCGGCACTGCCGAACGACGAGCCGTAGGCAATCCCCATGCGACCATCGCGAATGATCGGATCGTTGAGCAGACCGGCATCTTCGAGTGCCAGTTCACTGGCGCGTACCGACAACAATGCGACTCGACCCATCGAGCGCACGGTGCGGCGTGGATAATGTTCGGGCACTTGAAAGTCGAGAACCGGCGCGCCCAACCGGGTGTGCATATCGACGTACTTATCGAATTCCTGAATCTGCCGAACCGCGCTCTGCCGCGCGCGCAGCCGCTGTTCGATCTGCGCCCAACGCTGACCGAGCGCGGTAATACCACCCATGCCGGTAACGACGACGCGTTTCATCTAAGCGATCCCACCGTTAATGCCGATGACTTGGCGCGTGATGTAAGCCGCCGGGTCTGACATCAAGAATGCGACTAAGGCGGCGACCTCGTGCGGCTTGCCGACACGTTGCATCGGTACCAGCTTGAGCGCCTCTTCCACCGACAGGTCTTGCAACATTTCGGTCTCGACCAGTCCCGGCGCGACACAATTGACGGCGATGCTGCGGCTGGCAAGCTCGACCGCCAACGCCTTGGTAGCGCCGATGATGCCGGCCTTGGCGGCGCTGTAATTGACTTGCCCGCGATTGCCGATGACGCCGGAAACGGACGCCAAGGTGACGATGCGGCCGCCCTTGCGCAGCCATACCATGGGCATGATGAGCGGATGCAACACATTGTAAAAGCCGTTGAGACTGGTACTAATTACCTCGTCCCAGTCGTCGCCACTTAAGGCGGCGAAGGTGTTGTCGCGGGAGATGCCGGCGTTGCAGACGACGCCATAATAAGCCCCGTCGCGCTCGACCGCTTCGGTCAAGGCAGTACGGGCAACGTCGCGATCGTTAACATCGAACACGAGCAAATCGGCGGTCGTACCGCGCGCCTTGAGCTCTTCGACCAAGCGTTCGCCTTGGTCGCGCGAGCGCCGGCAATGCACGGTGACGGCGAAACCGTCGGCCGCCAGTCGTGTTGCAATCGCGCGACCGATACCGCGGCTCGATCCCGTCACTAACACGCGCCGCGTCACGATGGTGTCTCTTCCATAAACTTCTTGATGTCTTCCGGTTCGTACACTTTGATCATCGCCGTCGCCAAGCGCTCGCCGCGGTTATCGATGTAACAATCGAACGCACCGAGACCGTTCGGTTCGCGATACTGCATGTCGGCCGTTATGTCGAGCACCGCACCGCCGGTAAACACCGGCACGCTGCAAACGTACTTGCGGGTACCGAGTAGAAAACCGATTTTGATCGGCAGGCCGTGGCGCAATTGCCATAAACCAAAATAAGCGGCGATGGCTTGCGCCATCAATTCGATGCCAACCCAGGCCGGCATATTACCGTCGGCGTCGGCATACCACATCGTCGATCGCACCGTCGTTTCGACCGACAAGCGATCGCCGTCGGCGACAGTGACGCGGTCGACCAGCAGCATGGCGCCGCGATGCAGCAGCAATTGTTCAATGGGAGGAAGCAACTCTTGCGTCACGAGCGATCGCTCAACACCAAACTAATATTGTTACCACCGAATGCGAACGAATTGCTCACCATGATTCTCGGACGGCGCTGCGGCAACCGTGTGGTCGTATCCGCCAATGTGATCGGCGGAAGCTGCGGATCGGCCACGCCATCCCAGATGTGGGGTGGCGCCGCGTGCGCGGTATTGTAGCCGGACAAAGCAAGCCAACAAAACCCGGCCTCGATCGCGCCGGCGGCGCCGAGGGTGTGGCCGGTGAACGGCTTGGTCGAGCTGCAAGGAACCTGCATGCCGAACACGCGGCTGACCGCCCAGGCCTCCATAAAATCGTTTTGCGGCGTCGCCGTCCCATGCAAATTAATGTAGTCCACCTGGGTCGGTTGGAGGGCAGCATCGGCCAGCGCCGCCCGCAACGAAAGCTCGGCGCCCTTGCCTTCCGGGTCGGGCGCCGAGATATGGTGCGCATCGCTCGATTCGCCGACCCCGAGCAGCGCCACCGGCCCGGGCTCGCGCGATATCAGGAACAGCGCCGCCCCCTCGCCGATGTTGATACCACGGCGGTTGCGGCTAAGCGGATTGCACAGCTCGCTGGTGGTCAGCTCGAGCGAACCGAAACCGCCGACCGTAAGCCGGCACAACGAATCGGCGCCGCCGGCGATGACCGCGTCGCACAAACCGCTCCACAGCAAATGTCGCGCACAAGCCAGTGCCTTGGCACTCGAGGTACAGGCGGTCGAAACGACGTAGGCCGGACCATCGATGTTCAACGCCGCTGCCAGAAATGGGGCGGGACCGCCGATTTCCTGTTGTCCGTAGTGAAACGCCGACAGCGGCTCGCCGTTGGCGAGCGCACTGATCGCGGCCTCGCCCTCGGCGATACCGGAGGTGCTCGTGCCGATGACGATGCCGACACGATCGCGGCCGAAGCGGGCAATCGCCGCGTCGATATCGGCGCGGATCTCGTCGGCAGCGGCTAGTAATAACGCATTGGCCCGGCAACGATAGGCACTCAAGGAATCGGCGATGTCCGGCAACGGCGCTGCCACGCGACCGACGCGTGACGACTTAGTCGCGTGCCAATCGGACGTCAGCACCATGCCGCTGGTATCGGCGCGCATCAGCCCGGCCCACACCGCCGCCTTACCATGACCGACGGCGCTAAGGATACCTAAGTTATGCAGATAACAAATCGGTCGATCCGTCATAGCGTGCACTAATCCAATGTCTCGATGGCGAGCTCGTAACCCAAATCCAGGTAACGCAAACGCGCACGACGACATGTGGGGCGCTGGCCGTCGCAACTCGCGCTGAAAACGACGGCATCGCCAGCGAGCAGCTGACGCATGCCATCGGTTTCGCGCAACTGCGCGTTCGCTCCCTGCAGCCCAGCGCGCGCCTGCGGTAACGGCCACAGCGCCAACTGCAAGCCGGCCAAAATTTGCCGTGCATCGACACCACCGCCGGCGGGCATGTCGGCGGAAATTTCTTTACCGGCGTAATCGAAACGGATCAACCAGACACGCTGACCGAGCGGCGTCAGCCCCACCATGCGCATCCCGTTCGCGTCGGTTTCCAAGTGCACGATAAAGCGCGCCTTGCTGTCGGCCGACGATAACTCAACCGATTGCGCGGCCGCTAACGTCGGACCATTGGCTTGCAAGCAATAACCGGCGGCACCGAGCGAAGTACACGCATCGAGCGGGCGCACACCGGCGCAACCCAACAACGCGAATAACGGGACAACGAGCCAAATTTTTTTCATCGACTTTCCTGGCGAACGCTTATACCGAGGAGCGGCGCCAACAGCACCGTCACGACGATCCCGACGAACAAGGTCGAACCGAACTGACTCAGCGCCGGCGTCGAGCTCCAACCGAGCAGCCCGAACGACAACAACGTGGTCGCGGCCGATAACAGTACACCGAGCAACACCGCACCGCGGCGACCGATACCCTCGCGTAGGAATATCGTGTAATTCACGCCGACACCGAGCACCAGCAACAGCGCCATGATGTTGAACAGCGTCAACGGCGTGTGCCGATAGCCGCAATACGCAACGGTTGCGACCAACGCGGACAACGTCGGCAACAACGTATGCGCGGCGGCGCGCAACCGATAACGCCAAATAAGCACAGCGAATATCAACAGAATGGCGATCGCCAATGCACCGCTACCGAGCTCACGATACTTACGGAATAATTTGGATACGTCGCCAGCCTTGTTGACGAGTGTGACACCGGGTAAATCTTGCGCCGCCGGTTCCAACACGGCGACCGACTTGAAGCCGGACAGCGTCACGACCGATGCGTAACCGTCGACGTCCTCCCCTAACCATAGGTGACGCCATGGCACCGTGCCCGGCCAAGCAAGCCAAGCCGCCGGCTCCAAGCGTTGTGTCGCCGACTGTCGGTAGTCGGCGCCGTAACGCTGGGCCACGTCGGCACGAAAACCTTGCGTCGCCAGCACGCGCGTGAGTTCGGCGGTCGGTGCGAATACCTGCGCCCCGTACCAAACGTAATTCTGCTGCTGATGTTTGCGTGATGGCACGAAGTCGCTGACCGCCTGGTGCTGCGTCAACAAGCCGCGGCCTTCGAGCTCGCGCAGCCGCGGGGTCAACGCTTCTTCCCGTTCCAATAGCTGTTGCGGGTCGCGCCCTTCGACCAGAAAGAACTGTCCGCCCTGATCGAGGCCGGTCAGACGACGCACCGCTACTTCCTCGTCGGCCAACTGCTTCGGCGGATTGATCAGTAAGCGCACGTTGTCGTCGCTCGTCAGCTGCCACCAACCCGGCAACGAAATGGCAACGATAGCGATTATCACTAACCAGCGCACCCGCGCCGACGCGTAACGTTCGACGCCGGCCAAGGTACGTTCGGCCGCTTGTAACAACGCTTGCGGCCGCCGCCGTGCCGGCGCCCGTGTTACCCATGGCAGCAACAATACGACGACAACGTACGCCGTTACCAAACCGACGATGGAAAACAATGCGATCTGGCGCAATCCGGGAAACGGCGCCAGCGCCAATGCGCCGTAGCCGAGCACGCTGGTGATAACGGCGATGCTGATGCCGGGCAACACTGCCCGCAACCCACGGCGCGCGTCCCAGCTCGGACCCGCATCCAGGCGCGCCGCATAATATTGGATCGCATAGTCGACCGCTTCGCCGAGCAAGCTGGCACCGAACACCAGCGTAATTAGATGCACTTCGCCGAAGACGAGCACGGTAACGACGATCGCCGCACCGATGCCGATCGCCACCGACAACAACCCGAACAGAATCGGCCGGAACGAGCGAAACACCAGATACAACATCAAGGCGATACCGACGAGCGAGCCGATGCCGATCAAATGCAGCTCGCGCTCGGCACTTTCGCGCGCGGCGATGGCATAAAACGCCGCGCCGGTGCGCAGTACCGTCACATCGCGATCGAGCGCACCGTAGGCGCCGTTAAACACCACCTGCAATCGTTGTTGCGCCGCGGAGTCGTGCGGCGAGGCATTGATCGCGGCCGACAGCACCACAAATGTGCGATCGCTGTCATGCGCCAGCAGCCAACCGTCGGTAAATTCGAGCGTGCTATTGGCGCGCAGCAACGGCAATGACGCCAAGTAACCATCGAATAATCCGAGCGGATCCTGCTGCAGCGGCGTACCGAAACCGGCGCGAAACGGATCGTAAAGCCGCTGCTGTAAACGCTGCTGCACGAATTGCCGTGGATCGCCGGCAATGCCGCGATCCGCTTCGGTCAACAACTGAAAGCGATACGGCCGATAGGCCTCTCGCAGCATCGCCAAATCAGGGGTAGGAAATTGATAATGAACATCACCGACGATGTCGTTGTTGGTTGTCAGCGCTTGTGCGAATTTACGCGCATTCTGCTGCGCCGTTGCCGGCGAGGCATGGCCGATAAGAAAAACCAGCCGGCGGGTCCATTGATCTTCCAGCTTCGACGCCGCGCGCTCGACCGCCGGACTGCGACCGGTGTTGGGCAATAGCGCCAACAGATTAGTCTGCACTTTGATGGCCGGCGCATGCTCACTGAACCACGCAGCAAGCATGGCCACGACCGCCAACAGTAACAGCGCGGCGCCGACCGCGCGGACACGGATCATTCGCGCGCCAGTGCACGTCGCTCGGCAGCGTCGAGCGACGTTGCCTCTTGCGTTTGCCGGAAGCGGATTAGCGTCGTGTCACCATTGGCCTCGTCGAGCAACACCTCTTCGACAAAGCGCCCGCCGCGTAAGCGCACGGTCTTGAACGCCTGGCGCAACGCCGTCTTCGGCGTCAGCAATAATTCCCAGCGATTGGCGGCACCGCTGGTGCTGGCCGTGAAATACTGTTCGAGCGCGGCGATGTCCGGCTCGAGCAATGCGCGCAACACTCGACCGACATGCTGCATACCCGGCTGCGACGCGGCGCGCAGACGTGTGCCGCTCGGACCGACCTCGCTGACACCGTTCTCGTCGAGCGCGTAACGCGCCTGATAAGGCTGCTCGACCGTCCACAAGACGCCTTGACCGCGCCCATAGACGAATCGGCCGGAGGTCGTAATCGGCCGCGTCAACGCCGGAATGGTTTTGGTCTGGGTGAACTGCGCGCGCAATACCGCCGCTTGGCTCAAGCCGGTGGCAATTTTTTTGAACGACGCGTCGTCACTACGCACCGGCAGCGGCAATAACAACAAGGCAACAACAAATCCAATAATCCGTTTCATCGACACCGCTCCACGCATTCCACTAATATATTCGGCGAGGCGTATTGCATCTCGCCGGTCGATATCGCCACCGCCACTTGCACGGTGTAGCCCTTGGTCAAACGCTCGCCGGTCGCGGCGTCGTTGATCTCATAACCGATTTTCAGTCGGTATTCGTATTCCAGTAACCACGCTTGTGCTTGCAGACGCTGGCCGTATCGCGCCGGTCGCACGAACTTCAGCTGATAGTGAACCACCGGCCAGAGAAAGCCGGAGGCGCGCATTTGTGGGTAGTCGTAATCCAACATTTGCAACAATCGCGTACGCGCGTGCTCGCAATACTTGGCATAGTGACCGTGCCACACCACTTCCATCGGATCGACGTCGTGGAACGGCACCTCGATTTCAACCTCGGCTCGCAACTGGGATTGTTTCGGTTTTGACGCCACAGCAGACCGCTCAACGAAGAGCTTCCCTCTCCCCTTGCGGGAGAGGGAACGAGGGAGAGGGGGAGTCATAGAGGTTGCCGACGATGCCCCCTCTCCCCTGTCCCCTCTCCCGCAAGGGGAGAGGGGGACGTTTAATCAACATCGGTATCACCATAAAATATTACGGATACAGCGACCACGCCTGTGCACGAATCGCTTCGACGAAGAACAACAGCGTTTCGTCGAGCCGGCGATCTTCTTCAAGGAACTCGAAATGCAGTCGCGTACCTTCGAGGAAACTACGCACCTCCGGCGTCAGCGCGCTACGGTTGAGCTCGCCTTGGCGCTCGCGCAGCAAAATGCCTTGGTAGGTCGCCAGCATCATCGCCGCCGCCACTTGTTCGGTCAGCTCGAGCACGCGCAAGCAATCGCGCGCGGCGATCGTACCCATGCTGACCTTGTCTTGATTGTGCGATTCGGTCGAACGCGAGAACGCGGTCGCCGGCATCGTCAGTTTCAGCGCCTCGGCAGTCCACGCCGACACCGAGATCTGTACTGCTTTGAAGCCGTGATTGATCGGCGCGCGCTCGGGCGATGCGCCGGACAAATTCTGCGGCAAGCCGTGATTGAATTTGCCGTCGACCAGCAACGCCATCTGCCGATCCATCAAATCGGCGACGCTCGCCACCGCCGTCTTCATCGCGTCCATGACGAAAGCGATATGGCCCCCGTAGAAATGGCCACCGTGCAACACCAAGCGCTCGTCGGCATCGACCAGCGGATTGTCGTTAGCGCTGTTCAGTTCGTTTTCGAGATCGCGCCGCATCCACGGCAACGCGTCGCGTAACACGCCGATCACGTGCGGCGCACAGCGGATCGAATAGCGATCCTGCAAGCGCGCGCCGTTGCCGTTCGGGCCGGTGACCGCCATATCGGCATAGATCCATTCCGCAATCTCCGCTTGCCCGCGATGCGGTTTAGCAGCAAATAATTTCGGATGAAAATGATCGCGATTGCCACGCATTCCGAGCGCCGCCAATGACGTCAGCCGCGCACTCAAGCGCGTCAGATATTGCGCCCGATCCCACGCCAGACAGGCCAACGCCGTCATGACGGCCGTGCCGTTCATGATTGCTAAACCTTCTTTTGGCGCCAGTGTCAGTGGCGTCACGCCGCGCTCGGCCCACACCTGCGCCGCCGGCCGCACGCGGCCACCGTGGATGACCTCGCGTTCACCGATCAGTGTTGCCGCGACGTATGACAACGGCGTCAGATCGCCGCTGGCGCCGACCGAACCTTCGCACGGGATGCGCGGCAGGATGCGATCATTGATGAGTTGCGCCAACCGTTCGAGCAACACCCAGCGCACGCCGGAGTAACCTTGCGACAACGAGTTCAAGCGCGCCGCCAACACTGCCAGCGCCGACTCCTCGTCGAGATAAGCGCCGAGGCCGCAACCGTGATAACGCACCAGGTGATGCGGTAGCTCAGCCACCAAATGTCGCGGGATCTCGACTGAGCACGAATCGCCGTAGCCGGTATTAACGCCGTAGACCGTGCCGCCGCTTGCGAGCACTTCATCGAGAAACGCAGCGCTATGGCGGATGCGTTCGACGAACGCCGGCTCGCGACTCAAAGCGACGCTGCACCGGCGCCGGGCGATCGCGATCACGTCTTCAATCGTAAGCGCGCGACCGCCGATCGATATCGGTTGCTGCTCGGCGGCAGGTTTCGCGCTCACCGAATCGGACGCGCTGGGCTTGGATCTCATCGTACTCATGGCAACGCCACTCCTCTTTTCTCGGGTGCCGCGGTATCGACGGCTTCGCCCCAGAAATCGTAAAAATTGAACCACTCGTACGGCGATTGTGCGCAGTGGTATTCGATCCGCTGGGCGTAACGCTGGACATAACCCCGCAGCACTTCTTCGCGTCCGCGTCGCGGTAACTCCAGGCGCTCGCACAGCGGCTCGAAAGAAATGCGGTAGCGTGCGCCTTCGCGCCGGCAGAACAGCAAGTACACCGGACAACCCAGCACCGCCGCCAACACCAACGGGCCCTGCGCGAACGCCGCTTCGTGCCCGAGGAACGATGCCTTCACCGAGCGGCTGCCAGGCGGCGTACGATCGCCGGCGATGACCAACAATTCGCCGCGATCGAGCCGCTCGTGCAACAACACGGCGGTGTCGGGTCCGACCTTGGCGATCGGAATCAAGTTGAGCCGAAACGCATCGTTCGAGTTTTCTAACATACGATTGAACCGCGCTGCGTTCTCGATATGCGTCAGCACATTGAGCGAACGGATCCCGCTGTAGAGCGCCAAGGCACGCAGGAATTCCAAGCTGCCGACGTGCGAACCGACCAACAATGCACCGCGCTTGCTGGCGATAATCGCGTCGAGCTGTGCGCGATCGGGGAAATCCACTTGCGTCAGATCGATACGGCCGAGCCAGGCGGCTAGCTTGTCCAGATTCGATTCGGCGAAAGCGAACATATGCCGCCAACTGTCGCGCCAAGTCGGCGGCGCCGGCAACGCCGGCGTCGGACCGGTGTGCGCATAGAGCCGCTGCAAGTAAAGCGCTGACGCGCGCCGGGCGCGACCGCCGGTGACGAAGAAGTAACCGACGATGGGAAATAGCAGCCAGCGCGCGACCCGCCGGCCGAGCAATCGAAAGGTAAAGAAGACGATCAAGATGCCGAGATAACTGCCGCGCTCGGACGTGCGCCACCAATGCGACGACTTCGCCGAGCGTTTGAAGTTGCGCGCCAGCAACATCGGCAAACGCAACAACATGCCGCCGACCAAACGCGTATGCGCGCCGGAGATGCGCAGATTGTCGCGCCACATATCGAAATGCGAGACGCCGTCCAACGGATAACGCACGCGCGTCGGCACATTGACCACCGGCATACCGGCCCACGCCAAGCGGACGATGATGACGATGTCGAAATCCATGCGTGTCGGTACGGCGGCGTTGTCGACGACCTCCCACGTGCGCGCCAACGGATATAGACGGAAACCACACATCGAATCTTTGATGGCGAACGACAGGGTTTCGACCCAAACCCAAAAATGCGTCAGATAACGTCCATACAATCGCGCCTTCGGCACCGACTCGTCGTAGATCGGTTGGCCGCAGACGACCGCGGTCGGGTCGGTCGTCCCTTCGGCGAGAAACTTGGGCACATCGTTGGTGTCGTGCTGACCATCGGCATCGATCTGCAACGCGTGCGTGAAGCCGTCGGCCAGCGCTTGCCGCAAACCGCGGATCACGGCCGCGCCTTTGCCACCGTTTTCCGCCAGATGCAGTAGTCGCACTAACGGTTCACTGGCGGCAATTTCGATCAATCGCGCACGCGTCGGTTCATCGCTGCCATCGTTGATCAGATATATCGTCAACCCATGAAGCCGCAATGCCGCAACCGTCGGACCGATCGCGTCTTTGTGGTTATAGACCGGGATGACGATGCAAGGGCGGAAAGTCATGGGGGTGTGCCGAAGACGATACGGCCGGAAGAATATTTGCCGCCGTCGTTGCCATAAGCGAACGCCAGCAAATTACGTTCGACGTGATACTGCAGATCGAGATCGAGTTCGGTCTCGGGTGGCGTGACGCGATGGAACTTCAGATTGTCCAAGCCGCGAAATACACCGGTCACACCCAAGTACCGTTGCCCGAGCGCGATCGCCCAATGGACTTGCACCACGCCCGGCAGGATCGGCCAGTCCGGAAAATGACCGGCGAAGAATTCGAGATCCGGCGTCAACCGCAGGCGCAGCCGAACCGCCGCGTCAGCGCGCGTCTCGTGCAGGATTTGTGGTGCTAGCAGCGGGTTGTTCTTGTTCACGGTTCGGTTTGGGCCAGCAGGGCCAAAAGGAGCGCGGATGATACCTTGCCACGCTCATTAAGCGGCATAACCTCGGGAAAGCGCCAACGCCGCGGTAACAGTGGCAATTCATAGTATTGACCAAGAAATTGCTTAAGCTCGCCGCTGGTCGTCCGCTTTCCCGCGTGTACCAGCCGTTCCCGGCCTTCGGCCGTCAATGCGACCACGGCGCCGAGCAGACGACGAGCGCCGTCGACCGGTACAACGCCGGCGTCGCGTACCCACGGGTGGCCACGCAGACGCTCTTCCATCTCGGTCAACGACAACCGCTTCTCTTCGATTTTGACGACTCGATCCAAGCGTCCGCGCAAGCGAAAGCGGCCGTCGGCCAACCTATCGACAGCGTCGGCCGTAGCGAGCTCGGCGTCAGCGCCCGCGAACGGTGAACGCACGTGCAACGCACCGTCGTCGCCGCGGCGCACGGCGACACGCGGCAACGGCGTCCACGCATCACCATCGTTGTCGTCGGTCTGTATCCGCCAACCGATACCGCCGGTTTCGCTGCTGCCGTAAACCTCGGTCGGCGCGCAACCGATGGCGCCGCGGTAGATCTGCGCCGTCTTCGGCGACAACGGACCGCCGGAGGAAAATACCAAACGCGCGTGCGCTGCCAACATTGTTAGATCCATCAACTCCGGCAAGCGACTCAGTTGCGCTGGGCTCGACACGATCACCGCCCGACCGAACTGGCGCAGTCGCGGCAGCAACTCATCCGGACCGCTGCAAGCCATCACATCGAACGGCCGGCCAGCCGCGAGCGGCCACAGCAAACGAAACAACAAACCATATATATGGTGATGCGGCACCGTGCCGACGACAGTCGACGTTGCCAATGTCTCGCCCCAAACTTGTTCCAACACGTCGATCTCGGCGGCGAGCTGCAGCAAATTTTTGCGAATGCGTTTCGGCGTGCCGGTGGTACCGGAGGTATAGAGATCGATCGCAGCATCGCCAGCGATAACGCCGGTCGCCAATGACGTCGACATTTCACCGACGACGACACGCGCACCCGCAGGACACGGGTGGTCGCGGCGATCGACGATCCAACCTTGCGCGTCGTTAGTTAGCGACGCGAGTGTGCCCGGCTGAAAGTTGGGCGGGATAACGACGCGCTTGCCGCTCAATACAGCGCCGAAGAAACCGCATATGAAATGATAGGCGTCGTCGCTGCACAGTGCCCAACTCGTTTCCGGCCGGTTCGACAACTGCGCTGCCACGCCGGCAACGCGCGCGCGAAAATCTTGCCACGACAGTACCGCCGCGCCGCGATATGCCAGTGGCTGCGAATCCGGTCGGGTACCGACGAACAATTGCAACAACGACGTCACGACGTGTTCCCGCGCGCCAACCAATAACGACGAAATACACGCTCACCCAATAACAAGGCGCCCATCAATATATAAGCGATCAGGCCGTTATATAGCGCCCATGCTTCGCGCGACATGAACAACGCCGTGTAAACCGCGATCGAACCGTTGGCAGTTAAAAAACCACACCACACCCACGTTAGGCGCTTGGTGTAACGCACTCCATCCGGCGGCAACTCCGGTTGCTCGAGACGCGCGAACCGTTCGATCATGCTCGGTGGGCGATATATCGTGAAGGCAAATAATGAGAGCGTAACGGCGTTGAGCAACGCCGGATAAAGCCGCAGCAACAGCTCGTTATTCGTCCACCAAACCAATGCCGCGAATACGCCGACGATGCTGATCAACGCCGGTCCAGCCCATTCCAAGCCGGCCATGAACGTGCGCGCTTGCCGCCGATGGCGCAACAACAGCACCACCAGCAACGCGATACCGAGATAGCGGACTTCTACGTACTCGAGGGCAAAGTAGACAGCCAGCGGGTAGAGAACCAACGACGCGGCGCGTACCGCCGCGGACCAGGCCATCGTCTTAACCTGCGGTCAACTAGTCATGAGACGCTGCACAGTGACAATGACGTCACCGACGGTGCGCACGCTCTTGAACTCTTCGGGCTTGATACGCTTGCCGGTTAGCTCTTGCAGTTTGATCGCAAGGTCGACACCGTCGATGCTATCGAGGTCGAGATCCTGAAACAGATTCGCTTGTGGCGAGATCTGGCTTTCTTCGATCTCGAACGAATCCATCAAGATAGTTTTCAGCTGGGCATAAATCTGGTCGTCGTTCAGCAACATCGTTGCACCTTTGGCTTGGGCGTTCGTCATGACGAGGCAGTGCTACGTTCCTGCAACAACTGCGCCAGCGTGCTGACGGACCGAAAATACGTCTTAATGCGCGGATCTTCGGCTTCCAGCGTGATCCGGTACTTCTTGCGTAGGGCAACGCCCAGCTCGAGTGCGTCGATCGAATCGAGACCGAGACCGTCGCTACCGAATAACGGTGCGTCGTTGTCGATGTCCTCCGGCGTTAGGTCCTCCAGATTCAACGCCTCGATGATCATTCGCTTGATTTCCAGGTGCAGGTCGGTCATGGCTCTCTATGGCAGATGTAAAATAGGCTTCAAGACGCTTCGTCAACCGCCGCGCCGCTAGGGTTTCCGGCTCTCCCTGCCATCCCAGATCTTGTAAGCGAAGCGGCGATTTTACCTCAAAATTAATATGGAATTGCTGCTTGGCAATAGCCCACAAGCTAAATCCCTTACCCCAAACCGGCGGGTCACAGCTAATAATCACCGGCAGGATCTCTGCCCCGCTCCGCAACGCAATCCGGGCCGCGCCCCGCTGAAACTGTAACGACTGGCCATGGACCGTGCGGGTCCCTTCGGGAAAGATCAGCATTGGGCTGCCCTTGGCTAGGGCGGCGGCACAGTCATCCACCAATCGATCGGAATCCGCATTACTAATATAGCCGACCGCCCGCACCACACCGCCGAAATACCAGCTATTCCACAGGCCCTGCTTTACCACGCATTCCGCCTCGGGCATGGCCGCCAGCAGGATTACCACGTCCAAATAGGACGGGTGGTTGGCCAATACCAGCTTTTGGCGGCTATCCCGCAATGCCTCGATGTTGTCGCCGGTCAAGCGCATGACTCCGGTCACGCGCAGCAACGCCACCAAGGAGGCGAAGATGCTGTGGATCAGCCGGCGGGCGCGCAGATGGCATTCGCGCTCGCTACCGGGCGTCCAGCGGATCACCGGCAACAGCGTGAACCGCATTAAAAAACCACCGATGCCAAAACAGGCAAAACAGAACGCTAGTACACTCAACCGCCAAAAATAGACCAGAAACTTCACGCGACGCCCCACTCCCAACGACAACGGTCGCCGCTCCAGCTCGCCTGCGCGACCTTCAGCGCCCACGAACGCAGGAACGCCAGCGATTGCATCTCAGGCGAACGCTCTCCGGTTGACGACATACGGCGCAAACGCACGACCGCTTGCGGTGAATCGGACGTAGGCGCCAGCAACAACGCTAACGCATGCGGACACTCTTCGGTATCGACGAACGTACGATACTCAGTCGGCACCGGCTCGTCGGCATAAACCAACAATACCGCTTGGCTCGGATCGCGTAGCCACTGCGTCGCTGCCTCGATCAGGCCGTAGCCAAAGCTCTCTTCACTGGCACTGACGGCGATACTGGGCGAATGATCGCGCCGCGTAATCGAATAAATGCCGGCAGCGGCATTGTGTACCGACAACGAAAAATCGGTCGGCGACGGCTCGTTGCCGCTGCTCAGCTCACGCAACATGCGGACCGTGCGATGCAGCTCACCGTGACGCGAAGCGAACACCGTCCGCACCGATTCACGACCGCGGGTGCACTCCTCGGCGACATGCAACGCCATACGTGCGGTACGCCCGAGCCGCCGGCGCAGCATCGGCTCGACAAAGCTCAACGACGGGGAACCTTCAGCACCAGGAGAGAGCTCGCCAACAGCCCAAGAACGCCAGGCTACTGCCGACTCCAATCCCGGCGCCCAGGCGGACCAGGCCGAGATTGGCAGGGTTAACTCGCCCGCTTGTTTTTCCAACGGCGTGTCACTCGGCAACGGCAAAAAGGGGGCGGATATTCTCGCACTCGTCGCGATCAGCACAACTGGCGGGCACGGCAATGCTTAGATCATGGCCGTGAATACCATGCCTCGCAATGCACGTGTCGCGCCGTCTGCCGTGTCGCATGTGCCTTGTATCCGTCTCTCCGTTTAAAACGACGAGCCCAAGTGCAAGTACACTTCGTCCTTGCCGCCGTCATCGAAGCCGTGCGCGTAACCCAGGCGCAGGTCCAGCCGTAGCCAATAGTTGAAGGCCGCATCGGTATTCAGCTCGAAACCGGCGCCGGTCTTGCGCTCGTCCGGATTGCTGCCGTCGGTCCATACGCCGCCGCTGTCAACGAACACCGTGCCGGCCAGTTGATGCAAACCGATCGGCGGCGTGATGAACGTCCGCTCGAGGCGCGCAATCGGGAAACGCCATTCAACGGTGGCGATTTGCGCGCGCCGGCCTTGCATGTCGGCACGTCCATCGGGATAGCCACGCAAGGCATAACGGCGGATGTTGAACGGCGAACCGAGCCCCGCGTCGGCCAACACCGATGGCGCTTCATCTGAGCCTTTGCTGCCGCCGAGCTTGAACGGACGTGGCTGATCCGTGCCCCATCCTTCGACGAACCGCAGCGCCAGCACGTGCTCGCCACCGAGCGCTAAGAACTCGCGCCAGTCGAACGTATAAATATTACCAGTGTAGTCGCTGCTGAAGGCGTCGCTGCTTTCTGCCACCAGCCGCACTTCACGGCCGTGACTGCGGCTGACGGACAACGGAAAGCGCTCGGCGGTTTCCCACAACAGCGCCACGCCAGCGAGCTCATCCTTAGTGTCGGCGCGCGGCGCGGTGTCGTGATACTGCTGGATATCCGATTCCCGATCCGTCACCGCGCCGACGTGCAGCGACCACCGCGAATCCAAACTAAGCCATGGCAATACAACTTCGCCCTGCAGCGTGTCTTCGCCACGTACGCGCAATACCTCATCGTCGTCATCGCGCGTAAAAAGATCTTCGCGGCCGGCACTCAGCTTGAAGATCGGCCACCAGCGATCGTAAATATAAGAGAATTGGCCGATGGTAGAGTGGACCGACGTATCGTAGGCGGCGGTCAACGCATAGCTGTGGCGTTGCAGCGCATCGGCGCCGCTGGTGGTCACACCAATCTCGGTACGCCCTGCTTCCACCGCCAAGTACGGAAACCACCACCGCGGCCATAGACCGCGCCACGGGCTGTAGTCCTCGACAACACCGTCGCCCGCTGGCGCTACACGTGGCGCTTCCGGCACCGACGCCTTAACCACCGCCACCGGCGTCGCTAACTTCGCCGGCACAACGCGATAAAGGTCGAAGCCTTGCGCGCCGTAGCCGATGTAATAGATATCGCCGGACTTGTCTTCAGCCGGATAAAACGCACCGCCGGTAACGTTGGTCAGCGTATCGATACGGCCGCTGGCAAGATCGAGCCGGCGCAAGTTGTAGACTCCGCCGTGATCCGAGCTGAACAATACGCCCTTGCCGTCTTGCGTGTAATGCGGCTGGGCATCGATGGCGCTGTCGCGCGTCAATGCTTGCCAGGTGTGCGTCGCTAGCGAGAACTGCTCGAGGTTCCAACGGCTAGCGCGGCGCCAAACGGCAGCGACGAGCGTAGCGCCATCGGGCGACCAATCGAGGTCGCTGATAACTTCACCGTCGGTGCCCTGCCAAGCCGACTCAAGCAACTTGCCATCGGCGTCGAGCAGATCGAGTCGCGTCTGTCCGTCGGCGTTATGTACGGCGGCGATGCGGTTGCCATCCGGACTCCAGACGGCATGCCGGTAGCGTGCACACTCGGTTAGACGTTTACGGTCGCCGTCGCGGGGATCAATCCGATAGAGATCGTAGCGAATAAGCGCGTTGCGGCAGCGTTCCGGCTGCGCCACCAATACGCCGGCGCTCGGATGCGCATCGATACGCGCGCCGAAATTCACGTCCGCCAAGTGCTCGGATTCTTTAGCGTCCGGCCGGCGCACCATCACCGCCGGCCGATTACGGCCGTCGAAGGCGGTATAGAAGACCGTCCCATCGGCCAAGGTGCGTGCCTGTGCCGCCATGTACCCATCGTGACTCAAGCGCTCGCCGGCATGTTCGCCGCGGTTACGAATTGTGCTGAGTTGTTCGCCGTAATGGGTTTTACGGTCGGCGGTAAAACCGTCCCACACTTGGCCAAGCGATTTACCGCCGGTGGTGCGGCGCATGCCGATGGAATCGCACGGCGCCACGAAGCAAGCAATCGGAATCCAGCCACTGTGCTGGTTGACCCATTTTGCCGGTTTATCCGCGCCGTACTGCGCTGCCAGGTAATCGTAGAACTGCACACCGTAGAGATAAGGCACCACGCCAGCCGGCCAAGTATCGATCTGCAGACTGGCCTGATTTAGCGACTTCATCCCGCCTTCGACTTCCATGCGCATGTACATGTCGAACATGCTGCTCTGGCCGCGACCGATACCGCGGCTTCTGTCGGTCTCTTGATGGACCGCCAGCCCTTCAATCACCCATAGCGGTTCATAGGCATTCGGAAACAACAACGGCATGCGCCCGAACACCGACCGCAACACGCGCGGAGCACCGCGCGCTTTGTCGAGATGCAGGATATGGGTGTATTCGTGCTCGATGACGGTTTCGAGCCAACCCGCATGCTCTTCGAGCGTGTTGAGATCGTCCGGTGGCACCAACCATAAAAAAACTCGATCGGCCGGGAAGAACGTGGCGGCACCGTTGGATAGATCGTATTCATCCGACAGCACGATCTCGGTCGGGCCGACCGGTTGCCAATTGAAGACGGGACTCAAGCGTTCGTGCACGCGCTCGGCGATGGCCATTACTTCGCGCGCCTGCGCTTCGTTGCCGTCGGCGTAGTGCACCATAAAATGCACGCCCTTGAGCGTACGCCAGGAAAGCGCCGAATCGTGCATCACCGCGGCTTCGGCGGCTGCGCTCAATAATGTCGCGCCGACCAATCCGACCAGCCAATACAGCCATCGCCGAGCTTGTGATTTCATGTAGGGTTTTTCTTCTTGATTAGTTTAAGTGGGCGCGACACCGTCCGCGGCTGACCGCTGCTATAGGTCAGCATGTGCGGTCGGCAGCCTGACGTCATTTAGAGCGGCAAGTCGTGCAATATATCGAATACGACACGCGTGTTCCTATTGAACAATACGATATCGTGATCGACATGGACCCGCACATAGCCCGCCGGCAACGGTGTCAGCTGACGCTCCAACTCAACCGGTAACGGCTCGCCCTGGAAACCCGGCGGAACCTTGCCACGCTTGGCGAGCCCCGGCGGTAAACCGCCGCCGCGCTTCGCATGGCCGGGCGGAATCCCTTTGTTCTTTTTCTTCTTCGGTTGGTAGTAATCTTCAATGACGGCGCGGTCATGCGCATTGATGCCGATATCGACCGACGCGTTGCTGTCTTGAATCACGACGCGGCCGGAAGTCGCCGCCATGGAGGCACAACCCATGGAAAACGTCGCCAACGCCAATATGATTGCCAAAAAACGAATCATCGGGCCCTCCCTTAATTATTTAATGTAGGTCTTTAAAGCGGTCGGAATTCTTTCAGCACCCAGGGGCGGGACGCAAGAGCGAACCGATAAAAAGCCGACGCCCGCGGCATAGCGGGCGTCGTTGACCGAACGGTAGCGCCGATGAAGTTATTTCAATCCGGCGCGCCGTACCGGTGCTTGCGGGTAGTGCCGCAGGGTCTTGCCAACGTAGAGCTGGCGCGGCCGATCGATACCATGTGCCCCCTCCTGCAGCTCGAGCCAATGACTAACCCAACCGGCGGTACGCGCGAGCGCGAACACGGCGGTAAACATGTTCATCGGGAAGCCCATGGCACGCAGCAGAATGCCGGAATAGAAATCGACGTTCGGGTAGAGCTTACGCTCGACGAAGTACTCGTCCTTGAGCGCAATCTCTTCCAAGTGCATTGCCACATCGAGCAGTGGATCGCTCTTACCGAGATGCTCCAGCACTTTCTTCGCCTGACCCTGGATCACGCGCGAGCGCGGGTCGAAGTTCTTGTACACGCGATGACCGAAGCCCATCAACCGGAACGAATCGTTCTTGTCCTTAGCCCGCGCAATCGCGCGCGGAATGTTCTCCACCGAACCGATTTCGCCCAACATCTTCAGCACCGCCTCGTTGGCGCCACCATGCGCCGGACCCCAGAGCGAGGCGATACCGGCGGCGATACAGGCGAACGGGTTCGCGCCCGACGACGCCGCTAGACGCACGGTCGAGGTCGAAGCGTTCTGCTCATGATCGGCATGGAGGATCAAGATGACATCGAACGCCCGCGCCAGCACCGGATCGACTTCGTACTCTTCGGTCGGTCGGCCGAACATCATTTGCAGGAAGTTGGCGCTGTAGTCGAGCTTGTTGATCGGATAACGCTGCGGCCGACCGATGGAATAGGTAAAACTGGCAGCGGCAATCATCGGCATTTTGGCGATGAGGCGCATGGCAGCATTGATCCGGTCTTCCGGTTTCTGCACGTCCATCACGTCGTGGTAAAACGCCGACAACGCGCCGACGACGCCAACCATGACCGCCATTGGATGCGCATCACGGCGGAACCCACGGTAGAACGACATCACTTGTTCATGAAGCAAATTGTGGTGCCGCAGCGACGACTCGAACTTGACCATCGACTGGGTGTCCGGCAGCTCACCATTCATTAATAGATAAGCAACTTCGGTGAAGTGGCTGTGCTCGGCCAGCTGTTCGATCGGATAACCACGGTAAAGCAACACGCCGTTATCGCCATCGACAAAAGTAATGGCACTCTTCGTCGATGCGGTTGAACGGAAACCCGGGTCGTAAGCGAGGATATTGTGGCGCGCATACAGGTGCTGAATATCGACCGCAGCAGGACCAAGGGTGCCTTCGAGAATGGGAAGGCTTTTCTCGTCTGCCGTGTCGCTGAGGGTTGCGTTGATAAACTTCTCTACCATGTAACGTCACCTACAAGAAGAAAGCTGAAAGGACCGATGCGACGACTGGCCCACCTTAATTAAATTCCAGTATAGGAAGCTGCCGAATAACGCGCTCGAAGCCTAAACCGAGTGCCCCACAGGCACAACCTAAAGCCCCGCGGCCGCTGCGTAAATATATTAATACTTAGTATTAGTGACACTTTGGCCAGTCGTAGTCTCCGGCAATGGGGTGGAGCCAAATACCCATTCAAGCACCGCCTGTTGCACGGCCAATCCAGCGATACCCTCGGCGCGCCGATCATTGTGCAGGATCACCACGATGACGCGGCGACCGGCGGAATCCAACACATAACCGGCGACGCTGCGCACATCATTGAGGCTGCCGGTCTTCAAGTGCATACGACCGGCCAGCGGGCCGTTAAACCGGTGCGCCAATGTGCCATCAACGGCTGATACCGGCAGTGCCGATACAAACTCGGGCATATAGGGCCCATCGAACGCTGCTTGCAGCAACCGCCCCAGGCTACGTGCCGAGATGCGCTCGGCACGCGATAATCCCGCGCCGTTTTCGAGAATGAGCTCCGGGAAAACCAGCCCGCGTTGCTGCAACCAATCACGTACCGCCTGCACGCCCTTATCTACAGTGGCCGGCGCGCCATAACGCTCGGCGCCGAGCGTCAACAACAGCTGCCGTGCCATAACGTTGTTACTGTACTTATTGATTGAACGCACCACTTCCGCGAGCGTCGGCGAGTGGAAGGTCTGCAGCAATGTTGCCTGTGGCGGAATTGGCGCCTCGCGCCATTTGCCCAACAATTGCCCACCCTGCTCCCGCCATAGCGTTTGAAACAGGCCGTAGATATACGGCCCAGGCTCGGACAGCACCCGAAATAACTGGTCCTCGCCGCAATCGGCGCGGTAGCTTCCCACTAACAGTAGCTGGGTCGGCGATTTATCGTTCTGCCGAATAGACCAGTCGCGGCCGTTAGAACCGCAAGGACCGGCGAGCAATTTAATGCGGTTCTCGAATGGCACCGGAGGGTCGGCGATGACGCGCAATTGCTGCGATGATTGTGGCAGCAAGCGAAAATGTACCGCCTGGAAATTTACCAAC
Organism: Gammaproteobacteria bacterium; assembly: GCA_016199745.1. Taxonomy (NCBI): domain Bacteria; kingdom Pseudomonadati; phylum Pseudomonadota; class Gammaproteobacteria; species Gammaproteobacteria bacterium. The sequence continues at coordinate 346,914 of JACQFZ010000022.1, read as the reverse complement.
AATGCGCGCGGCAGTACGTTGTAAGGACGCGTCGCCTGACCGTCAAAATCACCCGGCTCACCTTCCGCCTCGGCGAAGTAGCTCTGATCGAGCACTAGATCACCGGCGATAGTCTGCAGCCCCGCTAAACGCGCCTCGCGGAGCATGCGCCAGAAGTGCTCCATCACCAAATACGGATCGCCGTAACCTTTAATATATAAGTCACCGTCCAGCCGGCCATCATGCACCGGTGCAGTACCATACAGTTCCGTCTTCCATTGATATGCCGGTCCCAGCTCCTCGAGCGCCGCCAATGTCGTTACCAACTTCAGCACGGACGCCGGATTACGCGGGACATCGGCGGCAACGGCCAACCGCGGTTCGCGCTCGCCCAACACGTGCACATAGACACTCAAACCCTGACGAGATAATCCGTGGCGCTTGAGTGCTTCTGTAATAGACGGCGGAAATTCATCGGCGACCGCAGACATGCCGGTCACCAACAACGCCAGCAAGATCGCACATCGATGGAATAAAGACGGATTAAGCACGTGGGCATGATGACACAACTTTATCGCTGCTCGCAGAGTGGTGCGATTGCCGAGCGCCTCGACACGATGTGCGGCCGCTCAATAGGCCACGCATTAACTTTCCGATAGAATGCCGGGCTAATTGTGATGTCATTCATCGACAGCTAACGCGGCCTTGATCGACCTAAGCTCGCAACAGAGAGCGGCGCTGCATTACATCAACGGTCCGCTGCTGGTATTGGCGGGCGCCGGCTGTGGCAAAACTTCGCTGCTGGCGCGGAAGATGGCTTGGCTGATCCGAGAATACGACGTCAACCCCGCTCAGATTACCGCAGTAGCGGTGAACCCATCGGCAGCGCGCCGCCTGCGTGCTCATGTCGCCGATTACGGCAAAGGTCACACTCTTCCGTCCTCACTCGTTTCGACCTTTGCCGAGCTTAGCCTCAATATTATCCGCGAACGGCTCGCTGCCCTTGAGCTGCGTCCCGGCTTCAGCCTATACGACCACCAAGACAGCATCGCCGTCATCAGCCGATTGCTGCGCGAAGCGCTACCGGAGACAACCGTTAGCGCGAACGCCGTGCACCGACAAATCGCCCGTTGGAAACGTGATCGCGTCGAACCATCCGCCACTATCGCGCTTGCCGATCACTCGACCGACAACGTCGCCGGCTGGATCTACCGCCGTTACCAAGCGCGCCTGGCGGCTGCCAATGCGGTAGATCTCGACGATCTAACACTTAAGGCGGTACGTTTGCTCGCCGCCGAACCGGCGTTGTTGGACCAATGGGTTGAGCGTGTCCGTTTTTTAGTGGTGGATGACTATGAACAGACAACGGTGTGCGAGCACGAACTCGTACGCCTGCTCGTCAATCGCGGAGCAATACTCACAGCCGCGAGCGATCGCTATCAATCGATCGACGAGAACAACTGTCGACACGACACCCTGCAACGACTGCAAACTGACCTCCTCGGCCTGCGAACGGTAACACTGGAGCAGAACTTCCGCTCCAGCACTCGCATCTTACAAGTCGCCAACGCCTTTATTGCGCCCATTAATCACGACGACCAACGATTCTGGGGAGAAGGCGAACTTGGCGAGCCATTGCGCGCGATACGGACGCGCAACGAGGAACACGAGGCAGAATGCGTTGTGTCCGATTTGATAAATCATAAGTCGCAACGCAATCTCGATTATCGGCATTACGCGATCCTGTTCCGCAAATCGGCCCAGGCGGCGTTTATCGAACGGGCGCTACGCGCACGGCGCATACCTTACTATGTAAGAGGCGGAGCATCGTTCTACGATCAAACCGAGATACGCGACCTGCTCGCTTATCTCAAGCTTTTATCAAATCCGCTCGACGATCACTTATTCCTACGCGCGGCCAACTCGCCACGCCGAATGTTCGATCGTACGACGATCGAACAACTCGTACGCTGTGCCGCGAGCAGCCGTCAGACCTTGTTTGAAGCGGCGCTCGATCCGGCGTTGGCAACAATGCTCGACCAACAACGATTGTCGGCATTGCACAGCTTCGTCGATGTGCTAACACGTTTACGCCAACGAGCCGAGTACGACGATCCTGCCGAACTCGTTCGTCAGCTGTTAATCGAGTTGCGGTACGAAGAATGGTTGCGCGATACCTGCAACGATCTAAAAATTGCCGAGCGCCGCATGGAGAACGTTATGCAGATCGTGGCGGCGCTCCAGCGCCGCACAAGACAACAGCCCGAGGCACGCTTACCTGAGCTTGCAGCGCAACTCCATCTCAACGCCGCTCTTGATCCCGAAGGCGAAGACGCCGCCGGCGATTGCGTCGCGCTGTTAACGTACGCTGCAGTAAAAGGACGTGAATTTTCCCATGTTTATATGGTGGGTTTTGAGGAAGAAGTATCGACGGCACCGGCAAGCCACGAGGCATTGAATGCCGAACGCCGCTGCGCCTATGCCGTTGTGACACGGGCTAGCGCCGGACTTACCTTCACGACTACCGAACGACGGCGGATCGGCGGCGAAATCGTCGCGCGCCGTCCCAGTCAACTTTTGAATGAACTCCCGGCAGGGACCATCGCCTGGGCGAACGATGAATTCGACCCACCCAATACCGAAAACTCACTATCGAAATCTGACAGCTTCCTCATAAATACTGCCTATCGACCTAAAGGTTAATCCGAAAAACGCCAGTCACATCGTCAAGACATTAGGCTATGCTCTAGGTATCGCCGACGAAGTGCGGTGACCGACGGGCGAACGGTTGCATGTCGGGGCAAGACCAGCGATTATACCCGTGCCTGATGTGCGGTCGACGAACCAGACAAGCGCTCCGCGTTAAGTATTTGCCGGCTCTATGCCGGCCTTGTGGCAGCAAGGAACGACTTAATCACGACAATGGCCGTCATGTTAGATAAACGCGCTAAACGCACCGACATTCACGATCTCTCCGCTCATCAATTAACGCCGGAGACCTTCGAACCCGTTTACAACACCCTCCTCGGGCTCAAATTTCCGATGGATGTCGCTCAAGTGTTGGAACTACGCTATCTCATCAATCACGCTGTCGACGCGTTTCCTGAGCCGGCGATGACGCCGGACTACCGTGAGTTCTGCGACGCATTGCAAACCGTAATCGACGTCACCGGCGTCGAGAACAAACGCCACAGCGAACGTATGTTGCGGATCATGAGTCTTATGCGCGATCTGCATTACACCTATAGCGTCCATACGCGCGATGATGAAAGCGCGCTGCGTGCGGAGATGACCAAGAACCGACAACATCGGCGTCAGTCGGTTCGTTATTGCTTGCTCTACACCGTTGCCATGATCTTGGCCGCGATCGTTTGGACCGGCTTACAGGAACCCGGTTGGATTATCGAATCGCTTACCGCCGGTTTTGCTATCGGCGCGTGGTTGCATCTTCATACCATGCCCGCGCTCGACCGGAAGTTGAAAGCGCTGGAAAAACGCATGAACGATTTGCAGCGACACCGTGTTCGCTCTATCCATTGGCGCGCTCTTGTTCATAAACTCGCCCTCGTCCTTGGCTTCAAACATAACAGCGAGGTCGAAGTGTTCCGCATCGATAACGACTTCGATCGTCCGTATCATTCGCAAGTTCGTCACTAATTGAATCGCCCTCTTATGAGGGCGATGTCTGTCGATACGAAAGAAAAACATTTCAACTACCCCCGCGGATGATGCCGCGCATGCAACTCTTTAAGACGAGCTCGAGCTACATGCGTATAAATTTGTGTCGTCGACAAATCGGCATGTCCGAGCAGCATCTGCACGACTCGCAAATCCGCCCCATGATCTAGCAAATGCGTCGCGAATGCGTGACGCAATGTGTGCGGTGAAAGTAACTTGGCATCGATGTCGGCTTGGCGCGCGTAACGCTTGATGGCGTGCCAGAAAGCCTGGCGGGTTAACGACCCGCCCCGCGGGCTAACAAATAATGCATCAGTCGATTGTTTCTTAATCAACTGAGCGCGGGCAGTATCTGTATACCGATGAAGCCAGGCGACGGCCTCTTCGCCCAGCGGCACTAATCGTTCCTTATCGCCCTTGCCGATTACCCGAACCAACCCTTGTGCCAAACTGACTTGCGACAACGTAAGCCCCACCAACTCCGACACGCGCAGGCCGGTGGCATACAGCGTCTCCAGCATCGCTCGGTCGCGCAAACCGGTAGCGGTGGTGTCATCCGGCGCGGCTAATAACCGTTCCACCTGCTCCTCGGTCAACGATTTCGGCAGCGTCCGTTCCAGCTTTGGCGATTCAATCAGAGCGGTTGGATCTTCTTCGCGCAATTGCTCGCGCAGCAGATAACGATAGAAACGCCGCAACGTCGAAAGCAAGCGTGCAGCAGTGCGCGACTTCGTCAACTCGATACGTCGACGATGATCGAGGTAAACGACCAAGTCATCGCGCATAGCCTGCGACAAGCTACTCGAACGTTCGGATAAGAACCGGCTGGCGCCAGTCAGGTCGCTGCGGTAAGCATCGATGGTATTGCGGCTCAATCCTTGTTCGAGCCAAAGTACATCGCAGAAACGATCGATCAAGTCGCTATCGGCGCCGCTCATGCGCGTCGATCGAACAGTACGGCGACAACGGCATCATAGGATCGGTGATCAGTCATGAACTGACGATACACCGCGGTTGCTAGCGTCGGAAGACCTGGAACAGGCAACGCGACGGTGGCGGAAAAATCCAGGAGAGACGATAACGGCGTGCGTAGCTATTCGCCACGCACGCCGCTGATACCGATCGAAACGACTAAACCTTCTCGCGAATACGCGCCGCTTTGCCGGCGAGTTGGCGCAAGTAGTAAAGCTTGGCGCGCCGCACGTCGCCGCGACGCTTCACTTCGATCTTAGCGATGGTCGGGCTGTAGAGCGGAAATACACGCTCGACGCCTTCACCGTAGGACACTTTGCGTACCGAGAACGAGGAGTTGAAACCGCGGTTACGCCGCGCAATCACCATACCCTCGAACGCCTGTAACCGCTCGCGTTCACCTTCTTGCACGCGGATGTGGACCGTGACGGTGTCGCCCGGGCCGAATTCCGGAACGGCGGCGCTCATCTGACGTGCTTCAATCTCTTGCAGTATCTTGCTCATGGTTCAACTCCCATCATTCACTCTTCAACTGGTCGCCATTCCGTTTGGAATTCAGCGAGTAACTTTTGCTGCTCTTTGGTCAACGTCAACCGCGCTAAAAGCTCTGGTCGCCGCAACCACGTCCGCCCCAACGCCTGTTTCAAGCGCCAACGACGTATCCGTTCATGGTCGCCGGACAACAATACCTCCGGCACCGTCTGCCCTTCGTACAACTCTGGCCGCGTGTAGTGCGGACAATCCAGCATTCCGCTGACGAAGGAATCTTCTGTCGCCGAATCTTCATCACCGAGCGCGCCGGGCAACTGCCGCGCGATCGCATCGATGAGCACCATCGCCGGTAACTCGCCACCGGAGAGGACGTAATCGCCGATCGACCACTCTTCGTCCACTTCCGCTTCGATCAGACGTTCATCAACGCCCTCGTAGCGACCGGCCAACAAAATCAAACGTTCACGGGCAACGAGTTCAATGACACCGGCATGGTCCAGCTGGCGCCCCTGCGGCGACAGATATAGCACCTTTGCCGGCAGCGCCGAATCCGCACGCGCGGCATTGATAGCCCGCGCCAACGGTTCTGGTCGCATCAGCATTCCAGGACCGCCACCGTAGGGTCGATCATCGACCGAACGGTGTTTATCTTCTGTGTAGTCGCGCGGGTTCCACACCTGCAGCGACAACAACCCCGCTCGAATTGCCCGACTTGGAATACCAAATCCGCGTACAGCCTCGAACATCGGCGGGAAGATGCTGATGACATCGATCCGCATGCTCGTTCCCGAATGGGGCTCAGTCCTCGGCATCCCAGTCGACATGAATGACGCCGCCGGCGATATCCACGCGCTGAATCACTGGCTTACTGAACGGCAACAACCGTTCACGCTCGCCCTGTACCACCATCACATCGTTCGCACCGGTCTCGAACAGGTGGCTTACCCGACCCAACTCCTGGCCCGCGAGATTGATCACGCGCAAGCCCTCGAGCTCGGCCCAGTAGTACTCATTCTCAGTAGCGGCAGGAAGCTGATCCAATGCCACTGCAATCGTTGCTCCCACCAGCGCTGCCGCCTGATCGCGATCGGCAATGCCATCAAGCCGAGCGATGATGCCTTTACCATGCATCTGCCCTTCGGCAATCTCGAACGGGCGCCAAGCGCCGCCGATCTCGATTAGCCAAGGTCTGTAATCCAGAATCGCTTCCGGCGGTCGGGTGTGCGAGTACACCTTTACCCAACCGCGTATACCGAACAGACCGGCCACACGGCCGACGGTGACCCGGCGGTCCGTCGTGGCGGTCATGCAGGAATCAGCTGCGCGGTGCGGCTTTCTTGAGCAAGTCCGCTACACGTTCACTCGGCTGAGCGCCTTTGCTCAACCAGTACTGCACGCGCTCCAAGTCGACACGGAGCTTCTCTTCATTGCCAGCGGCCTTCGGGTTATAGAAGCCGATGCGCTCAATGCAATTGCTATTTGGCGCGCGCCGCCGGTCAGTGACCTCAATGCGGTAATACGGACGCTTATTCGCGCCGCCACGAGCCAGACGTATGGTGACCATTCAGTGTATTCCTCGTACCTGGGAGACCCGGCCACAGACGCCGTCCGGGCCAAATAAAGCGCGGCATTCTAACCGTTTGTGCGGGGGAAACAAAGGGCGAGCCAGGGTATTTGCGCATCTATGCCCGGACACGAGCGCATCGCCGGCGGAACCACTGCCTAAAGACGGCAAGTACAGGCGCAAAACCCCGAAAACCCTATTTCAAGCAAGCTACGGCTGGGAAGGCTGGGTCGGCGCCGGGGAATCGTCCTCAAACAGGGACGGATCGACCGGGGCCAGGCCCTGAGCGCCGTCGCTAACTAGATTACGACGGCGTTGGAGATAGGCCTCGCGAACAAATACGTAGGAATCTTCACCGGCCGCTTGTTCGAGGATATCGCCAGCATCCAGCAGCTGGGTGCGGGTATCGATAATACGCACTGCCAGAAGCTTAGAAGCGGTGCTCTGCTCCTCCATATATGTTGGCGGATAGGCCGCATAGTCGCCGACCAAACCAAATCCATCGCGGACATTGCTTGGGCCCAGGAATGGCAATACCAAGTAGGGCCCCTCGCCTACCCCCCACGCTCCCAAGGTCTGGCCAAAATCCTCGGTGTGCCGCTCGAGCCCGACGTGCGAGGCAACATCGAACAGGCCGAATACGCCAATCGTTGTGTTGGTGACGAAGCGACCAAGGTCAGAGGCGGCGTTTTTGAACTTGCCTTGCAGCACGTTATTCAGCAACACCAATGGTTCGCGCAGATTGCTAAAAAAATTTGAAACACCCTTTCGCACCGGTGCCGGCGTGACCGTGCGATATCCAGAGGCAACTGGCTTCAACAGGTAACGATCGAATTTGTTATTGAAGCTATACATCGTCCGGTTGAAACCTTCGAGCGGATCGTTAACGGCGGTTTCCGATTCGGACTCGGGTGTCGCCTCTTGCGCACCGGTCGGTACCGTCGCGCATCCGCTAAACCCAACGACGAACAGGACCAAGATCAACAATCTGCGAACGAAGGCCATGGAATAGGTGCGCGCCCAAATAAAGTAATAGAGAACCAAGGCTAGCGGATGCGAACCTAGGCTGTAAAGCCGCTGCTCGGATACGGGTAAGGCACTGCACCGATACCAACTAGTGGCTGAAGGTCTATATTTAATTTAAGGAGGTCAGCCATGCCCTACGACTATCCATCGCCGCAAGACGCCGGTATCCGCATCCCATCCGATCTCGTCAGCGATCGTTTCCGCGCCGGTTTTGACCATGCCCTCAAAGGCGGGCAGTTGCACCGGGTCGACTATTTTCGGCGTTCTTTTCGTCTGGGCTTTCGCAGTGCCAAGCTTTACCTACGAGCGGTCCGACGACGCCAAGGGGTCCTGGAATTTCCTACACGCCAGCGTTTACGGTTACGCGCCTATTGGCCTGGCACCTGATCGCCCGGTGACTATCCGAAAAAGCCCAAGGACGGGCTGTTTGATCTTATAATCCGCCGCTCCATCTTCACCGCGATCGCTGCCGATGACCCGCGCCGTTCTGACTGATATTGAGGGCACCACTTCCTCGTTGTCGTTCGTTAAAGACGTTCTGTTCCCCTACTCTCGCGCCCACCTCAGTGAATTCGTCCGCGCGCACAAGCACGAGCCCGACATTCAGCGCCTGCTGAACGACACGCGCGCCGCCGCCGGCGCGCCGCTCGATGATGCCGCCGTCGTCATCCAGTTACTGCAGTGGATCGACGAAGACAAGAAAGTGACCCCGCTCAAGGCGCTGCAGGGTCTGATTTGGGAAGCGGGTTACCGTCAGCGCGACTTTACCGGCCACATCTACGACGACGCGCTCACGGCGTTGCGCGATTGGCGCAAGCGCGGTTTGCATCTTTATATATTCTCGTCCGGCTCGGTAAAGGCACAGCAACTTCTTTTTGGCCACACGGACCACGGCGATCTCACGCCGTTGTTCGATGGTTACTTCGACACCACGATCGGTGCCAAACGCGAGCCATCGGCCTATGAACGCATCGCCGTCACGATCGGCCTGCCATCTAGCGATATTTTGTTTCTGTCCGATATTAAGGAAGAGCTCGACGCCGCGCGTACTGCTGGCTACAAAACATACTGGATAGTACGTAGCGGTGAAGCGGCCGGAGCCGGCGATCACCCGATCGCGCGCCGCTTCGACGAGATTCGCTTATAGGGATTCCTACCTATCTCTCTCGGTGGAACGAGTACTGATGCCATACCACTCGGCGCGGCGTTTCCGGTGCTGCCGTACTTCATCGCCGGCGGTGCCTGGACAGCGCTCATTGGCTCGATCGTGCTCGCCGGTATTGCCCTAACAACCACCGGCGTGGTCGTGTCGGCGCTTTCCGGAATTTCGCTAAAACGCAAGGTACTCGAGCTTGTCGGCGCCGGCTTTGCCGCTGCCGCGATCGCCTATCTGTTCGGCTGGTCGTTGCGGGCACTGACTGGCGTCAGTCTCTGACGGACTATACTCAATGGCAGAAATTAGTGCCTATTCATATAAAAACGAGATCTATGTCCCATGCCATTGTTTCTCGATATCGGCCACTGCGAACAGGCGGCACGCCGAACTGCATCTATGGGGAGCTGCATGGTCCTCGTGCCGGAGGGCCGCGACGGCGGTCATGGCGTGATGCTGGCTTGCGCCGAAGGGGTGCCGGGCCGGCCGGAACCGCAGCAGGCAGCGAAGACGGCCATTACCGCGCTCGGTGACACTTATTACGCAGCGACCAGCGGATCGCTCCAGGACGCACTCACGAACAGCGTGAATGCGGCACATCAAGCACTGCTCACTGCCGGTGAACGTGGACGAGCCGTGACAGCCGCGGTGCTGGTGCTACATGGCCAACGTTGGCTGTTGGCTAATTGCGGCAACGTTCGCGCCTGGCTCTATCGCGATCTGCAACTCAAGCAATTGAGCCGCGATCATCTGCTGCCGCGACCGACGCAGCGCGCGGAGATAACCAAGGCCCTGGGCCTGGCGACAACCCTCGAGGCCGACTACCAAACCGGCCAGCTCGCACAAGGCGACATCTTGCTGATTACCAGCCCCGACCTGCATGAAGCGCTGTCGGGTTCGGTCATCGTCGGCGTGTTGCAGTCGGATAGTACCGCTCAGCAAATGTCGGAAGCGCTGGTACAGCGCGCTATCAGCGGACGTGCTCAAGGCTATGTCGGCGTATGCGTAGCGCGCATAGAACGACTACCGCCGGAGTCGGCAAACGACGGACGCGAGGACATCCGATCGTTTCCGGTGATCGATCCGCCGGCGCTCGACGCCAATGTCGACGGCTTCACGATTCAAGAGATCGTGCACAAGAGTCGCCGCTTCCGGCTCTATAAAGCGCAAGATCGAGAATCGGGTCGCATTGTCGTGCTGCGCTTCCCGAACCCTTCCTATCACGATGACACTCGCAGCGTGCAAACGTTTTTGCGCGAAGAATGGATCGGTAAACGTATCGATAGTCCATTCGTCGTAAAAACGCTCGGCCTTCGTCCCGGACGCCGCACCGCACTCTACTCGGTGATGGAGTACCACGAAGGCGAGAATTTGGCCAAGCGTGTCCGCCGCAAACGCGGTCTTCCGCCGCTGGAGGCGCTGCGCCTGGGCGAGCAACTCGTATCGGCGCTCGAAGCTCTGCATCGACAAGGTGTCGTTCACCGCGATGTGCGCGCCAATAATTTGCTGTACGACAAGAACAACCGCGAGCTACGACTACTAGGCTTGGGCTCGAGTCGAATCGATGCACTGCAAGAAAATTCCGTCGAGATTTCCACCAGCGCCATGAGTTATTGCGCGCCCGAATTGTTCCGCGACGCACCGGCGACCGAGGCCAGCGACATTTATGCCGCCGGCGTGACGATTTATCGCATGATCAGCGCCGAATATCCGTACGGGAAAATTCGAGCGCGCGAAGAGGTCGGTAGACAAGGATATACACCACTCAGTCACTACAAAGCCGGGCTGCCCAATATGCTCGATGAAGTATTGCAACGCGCTTGCGCTAACGATCCAATGGATCGTTATCCGAACATGTCTCAGTTCGCGGCAGCGCTCATCGCCGCGCGCAATGCCCTCGAATCGATCGCCAAGAATAAAGCCACCGAACCCGAACGGTCTAACTTGCCGATTAATTGGCAGTTATGGACCGCCAGCATCAGTCTGCTGCTGTTGTTGCTAGCCTATCTCTATTTCGTTTTGCGCTGACGCGAGACAGCCCAAGCACGGACTTTTTCATAACCCCATAAAGCAAAACGCCCCGGTTCTCACCGAGGCGTTTTTTTCCAAACCCGCAAACGATTAACGTTAGGTCGTGGTCGTGGCAGCCACCTCGTTAACCGCCTTCATGCTGAGACGAATGCGTCCCTGCTTGTCGACTTCGAGGACCTTCACTTTCACAACTTCGCCTTCGCGCAGCTTATCGCTGACGTTCTCAACGCGCTCATGCGAAATCTGCGAAATGTGCACCAAGCCGTCTTTACCCGGCAGAATCGTCACGAACGCACCGAAGTCCATGAGCTTCGCTACCTTGCCTTCGTAAATCATGCCGACTTCAACGTCAGCGGTCAGCTGCTGTACCCGCCGGCGCGCTTCTTCGCTCGCCAGTTTGTCGGCCGAGGCAATCTTGACCGTACCGTCGTCTTCGATGTCGATCGTCGTGCCGGTTTCTTCGCACAGCGCGCGGATGGTCGAACCACCCTTACCGATGACGTCGCGGATGCGTTCCGGATTGATCTTGATGGTGATGATGCGCGGGGCGAACTCGGAGAGCTCGGCACGTGGGGTGGAGATCGCCTGGCTCATGATGTCGAGGATGTGCATCCGACCTTCACGCGCCTGCTTCAGCGCCGCATCCATGATGTCGCGGTTGATGCCTTCGATCTTGATGTCCATCTGCAGCGCTGTCACGCCCTTCGACGTACCAGCCACTTTGAAATCCATGTCGCCGAGGTGATCTTCGTCGCCGAGGATGTCGGTGAGTACCGCGAAGCGGTTCTCTTCTTTGATGAGACCCATCGCGACACCGGCGACCGGCGCCGAAATCGGCACCCCGGCGTCCATCAGTGCGAGGCTCGCGCCGCACACTGACGCCATCGAGCTCGAGCCGTTCGACTCGGTGATCTCGGAGACGACGCGGATGACGTACGGATAATTCGCCATGTCCGGCAATACGGCGGCGACGCCACGCTTGGCGAGGCGGCCGTGGCCGATCTCGCGCCGCTTCGGGCTGCCGACGCGGCCGGTTTCACCGACCGAGAACGGCGGGAAGTTGTAATGCATCATGAACGGTTCTTTGCGCTCGCCTTCGAGCGCATCGATGATCTGCGCATCGCGGCCGGTGCCGAGGGTCGTGGTGACGATCGCCTGGGTCTCGCCGCGGGTGAACAACGCGCTGCCATGGGTACGCGGCAACAGGCCGGTACGGATGACGACCGGGCGCACGGTGCGTGTGTCGCGCCCGTCGATACGCGGTTGGCCACCGAGGATGCGACCGCGCACGGTCTTGCGCTCGAGGGTCTCGATGATCACGCTAACTTTATCTTCGCGATCGGGATCGGTGGCGTCGGCAAGCTTCGTCACTACCGCTTTGCGCACTTCCGCCAAACGATCTTGGCGCGCGCCTTTTTCGGCAATCTGATAGGCCGCGGTGATATCGGCTTCAGCGGCGGCAGCGACCACTTGGTACAACGCCGCATCTTCCACCGGCGCCTGCCAGGCGATCGGCGTCACACCGACTTCTTTGACGAGCTCGTTGATCGCCTTGATGGCGGCACGCGCTTGCTCGTGGCCGAATACGACGGCGCCGAGCATCACTTCTTCCGACAATTCCTTCGCTTCCGACTCGACCATCAACACCGCTTTATCGGTGCCGGCAACCACTAAATCGAGTTGCGAGGTTTTGAGATCGGTGTTGCTCGGGTTCAGCAAATACTGACCGTCTCGATAACCGACGCGGGCGGCGCCGATCGGGCCTTGGAACGGCGCACCGGATAGCGACAACGCGGCCGAGGCGCCGAGCAGCGCGACGATATCCGGATCGATTTCCGGATCCATCGACTTCACGGTAACGATAATCTGAATTTCGTTGACGAAGGCATCGGGGAACAGCGGACGGATGGGGCGGTCGATCAGGCGGCAGGTGAGAATTTCTTTCTCCGACGGTCGCCCTTCACGCTTGAAGAAGCCACCGGGGATGCGGCCGGCGGCGTACGTACGTTCTTGGTAATCGACGGTCAGCGGAAAGAAATCCTGACCGGGTTTTGGGTTTCGCGCCACGACTGCAGTCGCGAGTACCACGGTGTCGCCCATGGATGCCAGCACCGCGCCGTCTGCTTGACGCGCGATCTCGCCGGTTTCAAGGCGAACGGTGTGGTTGCCGTATTGAAAGGTCTTCGTGACTTTTGCCAATGCCCTGTCCTCTGGTTACTTGCGCAGCTTCAGGCGTTCGATCAAATGGCGATAACGTTCGCTGTCCACTTTCTTCAAGTAGTCGAGCAACTGGCGACGCTTATTCACCATCTTGAGCAGGCCGAGGCGGGAATGGTGATCTTTCGGATGTGTCTGGAAGTGACCAGACAGATCATCGATATGCGCCGACAACAATGCCACCTGGACTTCCGGCGAACCGGTGTCACCTTGGTGGGTTTGGTAATCCTGCATCACTTGGGACTTCTTCTCTGCCGTGAAGGACATCTCTACCTCGGTTAATTCACTATTCGTTACCTTCGAAGGGCGCGTATTCTACCCGCGCGTTCCCCCGCTCACAACCCGGATTCCGCTATTTAGGCCGGTAAAAAATCCTTTGGCATCACCCGCCTATGCGGCAAACATTAAAGCTTCTGCGCCAGCAACCGCCGCGGCGCGACCCGACCGTCGTCCAGTACCTGCCCCATCCCGAGAAAGCGATTCTCTGGATCGTACAGGCGGACCCAGCCGGAAGCGTAATCGTGACGTGCCGTAACTGCTTGCCCACGTTGAAGATAATGGGCAGCGAGCGCCGTCAGGTGAATATCCGGGATGGCGCTCAATACCTGATCCGCCGGGATCAACCGGGCCGCACGCGCAGCCGGATCGGCCAATGCCTCGAGTGACTCAAGGGTAACGGCCTGATCGACCCGCAACGTACCCACCGATAAACGCCGCAATTCCGCCACATGGGCACCGCACCCAAGCCGCTCGCCCAAGTCATAGGCCAAACTGCGGATATAGGTACCCTTCGAGCAGGCGATTTCGAGCTCGAGGCGGTCACCTTCCAATGAGTGCACAACGATCTCATCGATCGTCACGCGCCGCACTTCCCGATCTACCTCCAACCCTTCGCGCGCTAATTCATACAGCGGCCGACCTTCATGCTTGAGCGCCGAATACATGGGCGGAACTTGATCGATCTCACCCCGGAATTCGACGAGCGCTCGCTCCAGCATCTGCCGGTCGACGGCTACCGGCCGCACCTGCCGTACCTCGCCCTCGCTGTCGAAGGTCGTGGTGGTTACCCCCAGGCGAAATACGGCCCAATAACGCTTCTCGGCCTCTAACAGAAATTGCGAAAGCTTGGTCGCCTCGCCGAAACAGAGCGGCAATAGCCCAGTCGCCAGCGGATCCAAGCTACCGGTGTGCCCGGCCTTACAGGCTTCGAGCAGGTGTTTTACCAGCTGCAACGCGCGATTCGAGGTCGGCCCGCGCGGTTTGTCCAACAGCAATACACCGTCGACCGGGCGGCAGGCGGCACGACGTTTCATTTGTTGCCCGATCCGCGGTCGTCCTTGATCGCTTTATTGATCAACTGCGTCAACCGATCACCGCGCTCGATCGACTCGTCGAAATAAAACCGAATGGTCGGCGCAATTCGCAATGACAGACGCCCTGCCAACTTATGTCGCAGATGAGCAGCAGCACGATTCAGCGCGTCAGTCACCGGCTTTTCGCCGGCAGTACCGGCGAGCAGCGTGAAATAAACGCGAGCATTTTTGAGATCCGGCGAAACATCGACGTGCGTCAGCGTCGCCTGATGCGTACGCACATCATCGAGCTCGCGTGGGATAAGCATCGCCAGCTCTCGTTTGATGAGCTCGGCGACACGACGGGGTCGGTTACTTTCTTTCATAATAATAAAAATCGCTTTAGCGACCCGACTTCCCCTCCCCCTCAGGGGGAGGGCAAAGGGTGGGGGTGGGTTTAAACGGAGGGGGCTGGAGTCATAGCGAAATCGCTACACCCACCCCAACCCCAACCCGCCCCCTGAGGGGGCGGGAGTTCCTAATGTAACGATATTTTTCTTCTTCTCGTACGGGCGAATCTTATCATCCCCAACCCAATGCCGATAACGCCAATTGGCTATGCAGCACGGGAATTTCCATAACTTCTTCTCCTTTTCGATCGTGTAGGCGGCGAAATGAGCGGTGGACTAGATACATGCTTTTTGCGAGCGTGCTGAAAATAGCGACTAAAAGGTAAAAATTTGCCCAATATTCGCCGGATCATGCGGTCAACGACATAGAGGGCGAACAAGGAGTTGGTCACGGCGTAACGCCGCCACAATCGACGCGGCTCACACAGTAGGCGATAGAGCCATTCCAGACCGGCGCGGCGCATCCACGGCGGCGCCCGCCGCAGGCTGCCAGCGTGGTAATCGAAGGCCGCGCCGACGCCAATCATGACCGCCTTAATACGACCGCGGTGCCGCGCCATCCAATATTCCTGTTTTGGGCAACCGAGTCCGACGAATACGATCTGCGCGCCCGACGCATTAATGCGTTTCACGGCGCCCACATCCGCTCGGATTGCGCCTTCGGCAAACGGTGGCGATTCAGCGCCAACGATGGTTAGTTTGGGAAATGCCGCCACGAGTCGCTCTCGTAGTCGGCTCAAGGTCTGCGGCGTCGAACCATAAAGATATATTTTCTCGCCGGTGCGGGCGGCGCCACGGCAAATCGCCCACATGAAGTCCGGCCCATCGATTCGCGGCTGGCCTGGGTGCCCGGAACAACGCAACAACCAAGCGATCGGCATGCCATCAGGGGTGGCGAGATTCGCATGGTTCAACACCGCGCGAAATTGCGCATCACGATGGGCGGTGACGACGGCATGAACATTACAGTGACACACATAGCGTGACTCACGCCGCGCCGCCCACCGCAATACGGTTTCCGTAGCATCATGCCATCGCAACACATCGATATCGCAACCCAACACGTTTTCGACAGTACGCCGCCTAGTTACATTAGTCCGCCATCCGTACTTAATAGGAGTGTGCATCCATGACCTCCTGATAAATCTGCGTGAGCTCCCTGTAGTTTTGCTCCGGAGTAAACTTCGTTTTATATTCGAAACGCGCGTTCTCTCCCCATTGCCGCAACTGCTCCGGATGGGCTTCGGCCCAGGCGATGCAGCGCGCCAAATCCGTCGCCGAGCCCGCCTCGAATAACAGGCCGGTACGGCGGTCATCGATCAGCTCGGCCATTGACCCCAGGCGGCTGGCAATGACGGGCAGTCCGCAAGCGAAGGCCTCGACCAACGTGCGCGGAAAATTCTCGTACCAGAGGCTCGGCATGACGAGATACGCCGCCCGGCGCATGCGCGCATAGACAGCGTTCGGTTCCTGCCATCCGAGCAGACGAACGCCGGCACGACCTTCGAGCTTGGCTTGCTCTGGGCCGGTACCGATGACATCGACGTGGGCGTCCGGTAACCGGCTAAGTGCGGCGAGCAAAATATCCGTGCCCTTCTCGGACGAGAGCCGACCGACGAACAAACCGCCTTTGCGCATTTGGCTTTCTTGCGCGGGAATATCCACAAAGTTCGGCTTTACTACGATGCGCTCCGGCGGCAAGCCGCCGTCGATGAACTTGCCTCGGCAAAACTCGTTGAGCGCGATATAACGCGTCACCTTTTTTTGATAAGTCCCCAAGACGCGATGCAACGCCAGGCCACTTACCATTACCGCCGACTGCAACGTCGAATCGCGATAGCACTTGCCGAGTACGCCGCGCCAGGGAAGATGGCCGATACATTTTTCACAGACCTTGCCTTGCTTGAGCAGCATTGCCTGCGCACACAGCAGCCGAAAATTATGCAACGTCTGCACCACCGGCACCCCGGCCCGCGCCGCTGCCCAATAGAGCGCCGGCGACAATAGCGGAAAGGTGTTGTGCACATGAATCACGTGCGGGCGGAAGTCTTGTAGCAGCTGTTGTGCCTCGCGCCGGGTGCGCTCGGACCATAACGTTTGCAGCGCCACGGCGGCGCGATTCGCGCCTTCAATCTCGTAGTTATCGCGCAGCAATCGCCGCACCTGATGGCCGTGCTGCTGCAGCAACTGTGTCTCGGCGTCGACCACGGCGTCTTCACCACCGCGCTGTTGATAGCGGCAATGCGCAATCACCACTCGCAGCGGTTCAAGGTTCATAGCTCTTTCGGCCCCGGTCGCGCGTCGATCGACGTGCCGGCAACTGGCTCGGCGACATGTAATTTGCCGCGATGCTCGCGCAGCAGCGACCAATCCGGCCGCAACGCCTGCGCCTGCAATTCTGCGGCCAGCGTCGGCGGCATCGACAACTGTTGCTGCCAGGAGGACTTGTCCTGACCGGTGCGCTGACGCCAGGCGGATAGCCCGTGCAACACCGGTTGCTCGCGCGTGCCCCACCCCATCGACAACGCCGGCGGTTGGGCATCGAGAAATAAATTCCCGTCCGACAAGTTGTCCGATGATTTGCTCGGCAATACGATCGCGCTCTTACCGTTCCAGCCCAGGACGTTGGCGACGACGCGATTGTTCCGCGGCTCGAGCTCCGGCCGCATCACGTTTTCATCGATGATGGCGATACCCTCCATGCCATTGCCGACGACTAAATTATTGGCGATCACTGAACGCGAGCTTTTCGGCAGATAAATGCCGCGCTGTTTATTACCGAAGACGTAATTGTTGTAGATCTGCGCGCCGGCACTCGCTTCGTAATGGATTCCCATGCCGCTGTTGTAGGCGACAATGCTGTCATGCAGGCGGTTGTTCTGGTTTTTCCAATCGAACCAGATGCCATCGCCGTTGTTACCATAGGCGCGATGTCCGCTGATCTCGGAGTCCTGCAGTCCACCGGCGCCGACGAACTTGGCGCCGCCCGCCTCCCACCATTTGTTGAAGCCGCGGGTGTTGTTGTAGCTGGTTTCGTTGTCGATCAAGCGTGCCTGCTTGCCGCGGACCTTCATGCCGACTTGGCCGCAATAATTGGCCGAGCTGCGGCTAATGCGGTTGCGGTCGCCGGTGATGTCGAAGCCGTTGCCGTCGACATAACGCACGTGCACATCGTCGAGCACGATATCGTGTCCATCGAGGGTGAGTGCGCCGGCTTGACTCACGTCGGTGGTGTTGGCGTGTTCAAAATGCAGATGACGAAGTAGCAGATGACTGACACCATTCCCAATTAATAGGTAGGGCCGAGCGCTGACTTCCACGACATGCTGATCCAGGTCATCGTTGCCGACTTTGACGTACAGAATTTGCGCGGCGGCGTCGTAGTAGAAACTGTTGTCGACCAGCTGTGGCACGCCGCCGTCAACGCGCTTGGGCCAGATGCCGCCCTGCGACGCATGCAGCCGCGCCAATCGGTGGTTCTTGCGATGCGGGAACCCACCAAAGATATCGCCGCCGATCTGTTTCAGCGCAACGCCATCGACAAACACCTGCTGACTGTTGATCGACCACTGGCGCTTAACGAACAAACCGGGCGCCAACCGCTGCCAGCCTTGAACGACGTCCGACCCTTTGATCACCACGTTCGCCCCCGGCGCGGCGTCGATGCGAGTCGCCGGCGTGGCATCGCCCAAGTCGCGCAGTTGGGTCTGACGCAAATCGATGGACTCGCGATAAACACCTTGCGCCACGATAAGCGCGTCACCGGGCGCGAGCCGGGAGACGGCGGTGCCTAGGGTTTTGAACGGAGACGCCGACGACCCGCGGCCATTGTCGGTAGCGTGGGCGGCGGCGGGATTAACATAGTAGGTCGCGGCATTCGCGCTGCTGATGCTCAGCAACATCAGCGGCGCCAAAACCAAAGGATGCCATTCTTGACTTAAAAGCCATCTCAAAAATACCCAACACAGCGCCCCGCTTCCCTCATCCCCGGCCCTTCTCCCGGGAGGAGAAGGGCGTAAAACCCCTCTCCCTCCAGGAGAGGGGTTGGGGTGAGGGATTTTTGAGATGGCTTCTAGTTTCATGGCAGCGCCCGCTCCGCCGGTTCCGTGCGTCTCGTCGCCACCGCATAGATCTGATTCATCGCTTCGATTTGTCGATGCCACGAAAACTCGTCGGCCCGCACCGCTGCCGCCTGCGCCATCGATTGACGCAACGATCGATTCGCGGCTAAACGCCGTAGCGCCTCGGTCAACCCAGCGATCGCGCTCGGTTCATCATCGGCCGGCACCGGAATCCCGCACTGCTCATTCACAAGGAATCCGGGGCCACCAAGGTTTAAGCACACGACCGGCACACCGAAACTGAGCGCCTCCAGCACGGCGTTACCGCTCGAATCGTGCAAGCTGGGAAAGAGCAGGACGTCGTACTGCGGGTAGATCTCAAATACCTTCGACTGCGATAGCCACGGTATCCAATCGATCGCCTGCGCAATGCCCAATTGCTCGCTGAGCTGTTGTAGGCGCGCGCGCTCAGGTCCACTACCGACGATCGTGAAACGCGCCTGCGTATCCTGATGTAATAGCTGCGCGAACGCGGGCAAGGCTAAGTGCAGACCTTTTAAATAGACGAGGCGTCCGACGAAAAGCACGCGCAATCCCGCGTTTTTGTCATTCCCGCGTTCGTGGGAACGACCGGAGACATTGCTCGAATGACCGGTAGTCGTGCCAATCTCCAATTGCACGCGGCACTTTGCCTGATACCGCCGCGGGATCGCCGCCAGCGTCTCGTGCGTCTTGCACAGAATGATCGACGCGCGACGAAACACCGCATGCATGAGCGGATCCCATTTCGCCCAGGCATTGGCAAGATCGCGCAATAAATCGATCGCTTTGCCAGCGAACGGAAAACTGCGGCGCAGATGCTGCGGTGCGCACTCGCCGCCGCCGACCGGGCCAAAAATAAAGGGCAGCCCGAGAAATGCCATGAAGCTCGGCTGGCGAAACACGCCAAAGCTAATGTGGTGTGCCAGATCGAAACGGTGCCGACGACAGAGCTTGCGCGCCATCCGGAAAGCGCCCCACTGCCATAGAAAATAATAAAGATGTACACCGCGCCCGCCGCGCTTCCAGCCGCGAGCCCACGGCGGCAGATCGTAATAATGAAAATACAAACGTGGCACCGCGCGATCGCCCAGCGCCGTCTCGATGACGTGGCGATTATTCTGGCGCGTGATGACATGTATCTCGTGTCCGGCAGCGGCGAGATTCACGGCCCAGCGCCAACCGACGCCCGGCTCTGAACCACGGTGGGGTTCGCAGGCATAGGCTGAAAGTAAAACACGCAGACGCGGTTCGGCTCCCACCCGCCGCCGCAAACGGGCAAAGGAATTTGACGGAGTCGCGTTGCCAACGATCAATTGATCCATTGCGCACGCTCCTGCATGAGTCGGCAATAGCTCTTGATCACAGGATGGTTCTCGAGCACGCGGCCGCGCGATTCGCCATAGAACAGCACGGTGTGGAGCAAATAACCGAGGCAATGCGCCGCTACGATCGGGCGCGGCCAGTGAAATTCGGGATAAGCATGCAGCGCCAGCGCTTGCGCCCGGTCCAATGCGGTCTTCAATTGCGTCAGGCTGATGCCGCGCCCTGTCACTGCCAGCGGCGCGAGGAAGAAATGACACACGTCGCGCAACGGCAACGCACCCTCGGCGGCGTATTCCCAATCGAATACGAAAATACCGGCGTCGTGCAAGCGCACATTCCACGGCGCAAAGTCGCCGTGCGCCAACACAAACGGGCCATGCCAATGCGCCAAGCGCTGACTGCAGTCGCTCAAGCTATCCGCCAACAAGCTAGCCATCGACTCGCTCAGGATCGACCGCAGCTGCGCGAGTGAGTCTAGTAAATACCGACAGGCCGGCGAATCGGCAAAGCGCCCGGTCATAACGCGTACGCGCGACAACTCCGTCAGGAACGCCGCGTGCGCCGACGTAAATCCGCTGGCAACCGCACAGCCAGGGGCGACACTCGCGGCGAGATAGCCGCGCCCACTACGCACGCTACCGTGCGCGAGCAAACGCGGCGTTTTGCCGCGCAGTCGCTCTTGCTGTCCGAGCTCGCATAACCAGCGCGTCTCGCGCGCCACCATGTCGTCGGCGCTCTCCTTGAGCGCGATCTTCACCAACGCCAGCGGCGTACCGCCGTCGGACATAATCAACATCGCCGCCTTCTGATACGGACCCGGCGTGCCGATGAGGAACGCGAGTTGCGTGTTGGCCGGCAACGGCAGTTCGTCTAACAAGGTCGGGCCGCTCACCGGCGGTAGCGTCATCTCCGGCAGTAGTTGCGCCTTTGGCCACCAGCGATTGGCCTGCAGCATCGTCTGCGCGTATAAACGCGACAGCGGGTTGCTAATGAAGAATTTAACGCTGCTGCGCTGTACCCCCGGGCCACGCGACGGCACCATCAAGGAGCGCGGCTTGTCGCTGAACAATGCGCGCCAACTTCCCCAACTCTCATGCCGTTTTACACAACGCCACACCTGCGCGTCGGCGTTGCCGACATCGTTATCGATCGACAACGAATCGCCGATCGTGCGCCAGGATTCGGCGAGCTGCAGACTCATCCTGCCTCTATCGCCTGTTGCTGCAACCATTGCCGAACCTCTTGCGGCACGCGTGCGTGATAACCGCCGGCGACGGTCTTGGATAGCACGCGCAGGCCGCGGGCTAACACATGCAACGCCGGGTACAGCGCCGCTGTTTGCCGATGCCAACTGCGTCGATGGCGGATACACATGTCTTCGCGCTGCGCTTGTGGCCGCAAGCGGCGCGTCTTTTGCGCCGGATAAAAACGCATGCACGAGAGATAACGCGGCAGATGGGCGATGGTCGTGCGCGCGGAAAAACGCTCCCACAAATCGCCGTCCATGGAGAGATTGAATCCGGCATCGAGCCCACCGACCGTCTGATACAACGAGCGGCGCCAAAACATCGACGGCTGCGGGATGTAGTTATGGTCGTAGAGAAACACGAAGCGATTAAACGGTATCTCTTTTTTTGCCCGCAGCAATCGCCCGGCATCGTCGATCCATAACGAATCCCCGTAAAGCGCCTGCGCCCGTGGGTGACGCGCAAAAAATTCACCCACCGCCTGCAACGCGCCGGGCAACAACAAGTCGTCCGAACACAGCCAACCGAAAATTTCGCCGTAACTGTGATTGAAACCCTTGATCAAGGCGTCGGTCTGACCGCGATCCGTTTCCGACACCCAATAAGCGAGCTGATCTTGATAACGGCGAATCGTCGCCAGACTGGTATCCGTGGAACCGCCGTCGATGACGAGGTATTCGAGATGCGGATAGCCTTGCTGCAACACCGAACGCAGGGTCGTCTCTAAATAGCGTCCCTGCTGATAGGAACAGGTGACAAGGGAAATGCTTGGCAGTGTCATCATGATTCGTTCGCCTCAGCGCCGACGTAGTACCGCGCGAATGTGATCGCGCGTAAACGGGTCCCAGGGTTGCGCGCCACGCTTGCCTAAGTGCGCCGCCAAACTGGCGTAGGCACCCCGCGCGGTACAATAGAAGAAGACTTTGATCAGATCCTTGGCCGTGTGCAGACTCAGCGGACTAAGACGGCTCTTGTGGCGGCGCTCCTGCAGATAAACGATGTCGAAGCCACAGCGGCGGGCGATGTGCTCGAGCGAACGGCGCGACCAAAATACGTGGTGCTCGAACAAATCCACGTACCACCACTTGCTGAGCCCATAGCGGCGCGGCCATTCGCTGTCGACATTTCCGGTCTCGAGCAAAACCCATCCGCCGCGCTTGACCAGGCGCTGCAAGTTCTTGAACGCCAGCAACGGCGAGTACAAGTGCTCGAGCACATCGAACAACGTCACCACCTGATACGGTTTACCGCTCCAGTGCAGACGCGTGACGTCGGCAAAACCTTGAATGAACTCGCCGGTGAGGTAGCGCATCAAACCCGGGTGCACCACCACGTCCAACGCCGATAGCCGACCGCGAATTCCGCCGATGGCGCAGCTTTTCAAAAAATCACCGTTGCCGGCGCCGATGTCGAGCACATCGCGCAGCCCACTGCCAGCGACGCGCTTGAGCTCGGCCACTTCGAGCGAGAAGTCGTTGGATTCCATCCACTTCATTCCCGTCTGCCGGCGGAATACCTGTGCCAGGAAATCAGGCGTCGGCAATACGTTCTTATAAACTAAGCGACAGTCGGTACAGACCAATACCGCGATACCCCGATCGGGAAAATGAATCCGCTCGTTGCCGAAGAAATAAAAAGTGTTGGATAGCGCGTGACGTTCGCGCACGCGCGTCGAACCGCAACTCGGACAACGATCGACGGTAAGCCACTGCGGCACCGGCGACGATGGCGCAATGAGCTCGGCTAACGGCGCCGGAGAAATCGCCAATTGGGTTGGGTTATCGCTTGGCTCTACGGTTTGCATGCGCGCCATCCTTAGAACGCTGAATGATGTGTTGAAAGACCGGCTTGCTCTCGGCTGTCATCTTGCTAATCACTCTTCCGACCTCCGCACGACATCGCTGCGCAATGCCAGCCCGAGTAAAAATCCGAGGCTGATCCATACGAGATAGGCCATGCCCGGCTTCAACATGATGGGGTTGAAGCTGTAGGTAATGACGGCCGCGAGCGAGATCACGGCCAAGGTGTGCACATAGGGTGCGAGTGGATGCGACAGGTAACGCGAGGCCAACATTCGGCAATAGGCAAAGCGGCCAATGCGTATCAATCCCAACGCCCATAAGCCGATGCCAAGCGCTCCGCCATTAGCCAACAGATCCATGACGTCGCTGTGCGTCGGCAACACATTGCGCGTGCTGCCGACCGTATAGAGCCTGAATTTCTCGACACTCGCGACAACGAACCCCGTGCCCCAGAACGGCGACTCCAGAAATCGTTCCCACGCCAGCGCATAGGTGTGGCTGCGAAACTCGACATTGCCGCTAGGCAGATAGGTCTCGCGGTATTCGAGCAGGAGGACCGCCGCCACGACTGCACCGAGCAGCACCACGAACGCCATGTAGTAGCGCCATACACGATGCACCGGCGAGGTCGCGCCGTTATCGCGCCACCAAAACAATAAACTGAGATAGGACGCGGTCAGCAGCGTCACTAAATAAGAGGTGTTTTTGGCCGACAACGCCGCCAGACCCAAAAAAAATAAGACGCTGCCCCAGCGCGCGAGCCCGCGCCGGAACTGCAGCAAACCATACGCAGCCAACGGAATAACCAGAAAGATCTCTTCGTGATACACCTCACGGCGGCGGAAGTACACGATCAGGCCAACACCCATCGCCAACGCGCCCCACAACAACAACTGGCAGAAGACATGGACGATGCGTTCCGGCGTTGCACTCTGGGTAATGAAACTCGCGCCGGCAAACGTAAGGCCCATGTACAGCCCCATATTGAGAAACGACGTCTGCACGCCAAGCGCGAGCCGCGCGTAGCCGCTGCCGGCGACAATAAATAAGGTCAGCAGCGCCAACGGCCAAGCAACGCGCAAGCTCGTCGTCGCAGTGGGCTCGATACGCTTCGCAGATAAACGCCGCTCGATCAACGTGAATGTAAACAGTGGCAGCGTGAGCAACAACGGTAAATGCTCGAAGTAAGGAATTTGTTCGACGGGCCACACGAAACGGCTGACGACAATCAGCACGGCGAGCGCAATACACAGCAAGAACAATTGTTCCGTCCAACGCAACGAACCGGCGCGGCGCTGCAGACCGACGGGTACGACCGGCGAAACCGCCATGGTCATGGCCATATCTCCAATTTCGTGTCGCGCACCATCGCCGACAGAATTGTTGCCGCCGCTTCACGCGGCAACAATCGGTTAAATCCGACCACGGTATGGCACGGCGGTACGTCACGGGTCACGACCGCATTGGCGCCGATCGTGACTTCGTTACCGATGCGCACACCGCCCAACACCTTGGCGCCGACGCCGATGTAGACGTCGTCACCGACGATCGGCGCCAGGTTCTCGTCCATATCTTTGCCGCCCAGCGTCACCTGCTGCATGACGGTGACGCGTTCACCGAGGCGTGCCTTGGAATGGATGATGATGCCGTAGGGATGCGGCAGACGGGTTGATGGCGCGAGCGTGGCGTAGATATCGCTGTTGAATAGCACGCGCACTAACCGGCTGAAGAACGGTATCTCATGGCGACAGAAAAACAGCAGCACGCGTGCGCCCAGCGGATTATCCGCGGATACGGCGCTCGCATTGAGCCGCATCCGTGTGCGCTCGGCGAGATGCGCGAGCACCGCCGAGCTCGCTTGCGTCACGACCTCCGCTAGCGGTCGCGCTGCGTTCAGCAGCACCGCATTGTCGAGCCGTGCCGCCAAATCGCGATAGGCCGCACGCTGACGCGCCGATTCTGCGAACGTCACCTCCGATTTGCGCGCCTGCGCCACCTCGGCCGGAACATCCAGCACTAACCAAAGATCCGGTGACGGAATCTGCCGGCCGATCGAGCGCGGCCAACGCATCGATGCACGGTAACGATAGCGCCGCGGATCGACCAACAGGTCGTGATAATAACGATCGAACACCACCAGGCCCGAGCGCACTAAGCGCGGGCGAATCTTCAGCAGATAACCCAAACCGTAATCGGCCAGGAAGTAAATCGGCTTAATCAACGAAACGAGCCAAGCATGCGGCGGTTGCGCCTGCGGCTGGGTGACCGGTATCGCCGCCGCCGCCCGTTGAAATAGGCGCGGACGCAAATGGAAGATCTCGACCCGACGGAACGCCGGTTGCAACACCGAGGAAAGTTGCTGAATCAAACTGCTCTTGCCGCTGCCGTCCGGACCGAGCACAACAAGCAGTAATCCCGTCGGTTGCGCTAAACGTGCCCAGCGTCGCTTGAATTCGGCGAACGTGGCGCGCGCCGACTGCCGCAATTGCCGCTGTAACGCCTTCCGCAAACGTGGCAACGAAACCGACAGCGCGCTCCAGTCACCGCTTTCCGCCGCACACGCAAGTTCGGCGACATCGGTCGCACTGTCCCAAAAGTACTTGAGCTGACACCGTGCACCTTGACTATCTTGCCGCCACTGCGCGCTCAAATGGCTAGCGTGACACTCATCGAGCTGTTGCTTATCGACGCGCTTCATCAGGTAATAAATAAATTCGTCGGCCGGCGCGGCGACGAAAAAGCCGCGCGCGCGACCCACGCGATCGCGCGCCGCGGTGCGTTCCGACAACAATTGCTGCGCCGTCAGGAACAGACGGCCGTGGCGGTAATAATCGCCGCAGAAATCCACCGCCAAATAAATCGGACCACCGTCGACGTCGATCCGGCTCAGCACGAAATAATGCGCGTTGTGTTCGTGCGACAGGCATTGCACAACACGCCATTCATGGCGCGCGCAGAACGTTTGCAGCCTACCGGCCAAGCTCGGTAAGCAGTCGGGCGCGATCACGATATCGACATCGCTGGCGATGACGTGCGGAAAATCGCGGCTGTCGCCCATGACGCAATAGGCTATGCCGTGCTCCTCGAGAAAGCGGAACAGGGCCAAGAACAGCTGTGCGGACGAGTGCTCGTTCATCTCAGGCCACCAGTCGCTGGTAGTGTTGCAGCGCGTTCGCCGCGATCGCTTCCCAACTGAGATAGCGCAAGGCATAGTCGCGGCCGCGCAACCCCATGGCACGCCACTCATCGCGCCGTGCCATGAGTGTCGCCAATCCTTGGTGGATCGTGTTCGCCGTCGGTTTTGCCACCACCACACCGCAATCGCTCGCTTGCACGTGCGGGGCAACGCCAGCGGTGCGCGGCACGAGCACCACACGCGCTGCCAGCATCGCCTCCAACGCGCTCAAACCGAAGCCTTCGTAACGCGACGGCATACATACGACATCGTGCTCGATCATGACGCGCGGCGATGGCATATCGAATACCGGCGGGCGAATCTGTACGCGCTCCGGAAACGGCAGCTGCATGACCAGCCGATCGACGGCGGCGCGCTCGCCGGTCCAATCCGGTCCTTGAATAGTCAGTTGGGCGTCGTGCTCGGCGCCGAAGGCAGAAAAGGCGTCGAATAAAACATCCAGGCCTTTGTTATGCACCGACAAGCGACCCCAATACAGCAGCCGCGCCGGTCCCTGGCGGCGCCACACCAAGTCTTGTTCCGGCACTATGTCATCGACCGAAAACCCATTCGGCGTTTCAATCACCGGCCGTTCGATGCCAAGGCGCCGCGACCATACGGCGTGGCGTTTATCCAAGAACTGAATCGCCTCGGCGCGCTGCAACAGCGAGCGTTCGACTAGAAACCAATACGGCCATTTGAGATAGGAATTTTTCTGGAACATCACCGGGTGATACGGCCCGTGCGGCGCCACCACGAACGGCAGGCGCTGGTCTTGCAACAAACGCGACAACGAATAAAGACTCGGATGAAAGATGCCGTTGAGCACAACCAGGACATCGCCGCGCGCGAGCCGTTCGATGTAGGCGCGCAGACTGGGCGCCAGACGAAAGCTGCGGTATGGCGCTTGATTCCGAAAGCAACGGATGTCGTAGCCGGCGTCACTCCGCCGGCAACTGTCCTGCGGCCCTTCACACAACACCGTCACCTGCGCTCCCCGCATCACCAGACCGGCAGCGAGCCCGTGTACCGCCTTGTTGGTGCCGACGCGCAACGGCGCGCCAGCGGCGGGAAAATGCTTTAGATAGAACAGCACGTTCATGAATGGACGACCTCCGCGATCGGACGTACTGCCGCCAGCGACGACAAGTAGTGGCGTGCGAGCTGGCGCGCCGCAACCATCGCCGCACAGGCCGACGGCGAAAACGACACAGGCCGCGACATGACCGAGAACAATCGCTGGACCACACGCGGCGGCTCGTCGTTGGGACCGAAGCTGTCGTCGTCCAGTCCCAAGCTGTCAAAAAAATTGCCGAGCTTGGGCGTCGCCGAGTAACCGATCACCGGCGTGTGCTGCGCCAACGACAAGATGGCGGCGTGCAAACGACTGGCAAGCACCGCGCGGCTCGCACCGAGCAACTGGCGCACTTGCGCGAGATCCCGTCCCGCGTGCAATTCCACACCCGCCGACAGCAAGCGTTGATAGACGCGGGTCGCCGGCGCCAAATCCTGCGCCGTACCGGTGGTAAAGATGGCGATCGGTCTGACGTCGGCGTTGCGCGCAAGCACCTGCCGCACGATTTCCACCAAGCCGTCCTCGTAGCGCGACTGCGACGATGTATACGGCGTCGCCACCTGACTCACGTTGACCGCCAACAAATAGCGTGCGGTCACGCGCTGCGGACCATCGTCCGCGTGCAGACGATTTGTGCTCAAGGCAAAGTCGCCGAAGATGGGAACGCAGCGATCGAGCAACGGCACTACACGCTCGGCGGTAGCATGATCGCGCACCGCCACGTAACAACTGGTCGCGAGAAAATCGCGGACGATTTCCCGCCCGCGCGCCGACCACTGTCCGTCGGCGCTGCAACCCAAGCACAATAGAGGTTTGCGCAACCGGCGCGCGGCGTGCGTCAGCACCGCCAGCGATTGCATGAAATGTAGATTGATGTCGGTCAATAACGCGCCGCCGCCGACACAGATCGCATCGCAGTCGGTCAGCAGTGGCAGCAACCGGCGCATCAGCAGCCGTTGCCTGATACCACGCAGGCTACGCTTGGCCGCCGGTAGAGAATTCAACACCGAGGTCGCGCGCCAGCGCAGCTCGCGCAACTGCGCCACCTCCGCCACGCCGGCGGATGCACAGCTGGCCGGCCGCAGCGCGCCCAACTCAAAGCTGCGTACCTGCCAGCCGCACTCGTGGAAGAACGCCTGCACGCCCTCATGAATCGCATGATCGCCGATATTGGTCTGGCTCCATTCACCGAAGACGGCAATGACAGGGCGCATCTCAGGATCTCCGCACTGCCGGATGAAGCACGCGCCGATAAATCACGGCGGTGGCGATGTACAGCACGATGCTGATGAGTAACATCGACAGCGCGATACCGACAATACCGAACGACACGATCAAACCGATGCCGCAGGTCAGGAGCAGCGCAATCGATAGCAAATTGATATGGAATAATCGACGCGGCTCACCGGCGGCCAGCACCGCGACCTCCAGCGGATAGCGCGCGAAGCTGATCGCTTGCGCCGCCGCCGCCAGTGCCAGGATGAGCCCTAATCCCATTCCGGAGAATTTGCCGCCGTACATCAAGCGCAATAGTTGTTCCGGGAAAACGACCAGCAGCAATACGAGTGGCGCCAGTAATAGCAGCAGACGCGTGCCCACATGCCGCACCCAACACGCCAAACCGGTATACCCGTTCGCGGCGAACATTAGACTGGCGCGCGCCGGCAAGTAAACGAAGGCAGCCTGACGCAACGGATTGATCAGGTTCACCAGGTGAATCGCCGCCCGATAGAGTCCGACGACTTCGGTGCCGAGCAAGGCGCCGACCACCCAGGCGTGACCGTTGGCGCCGAACCAGGTCGTCACGTTTTGCGCGAGCAACCAACCGCCGAAGCGCCAGACTCGTGCTGTGCTCGCCCGCAGACGTCGCTGAAAGCGCACGCGCCAGGCGAATTCGACGTGATCGCGCAGCTGGTAGACGCCAAATAGCACCGCGATCAGCGACGAGCCACCGAACACCAACAGCACCGCAACCGCCGTCAGCGACGACGTGCTCAAATAACGCACCAACAGCAGCACGCCGATCAGCTGTAAACCGTAACAGATGACATCGTTCATCGCGGCCGCGCGCGCGGCACTGCGGGTGTACAGCACGCGCCGCACAAATTCTTGCGCCATCCAGGGAAACGCCGCCGCCGCTAGCGTCATCCATAGGATGCCATTAGCGCGCGCGCCAGACAGGAACAACCCACAACCGGCAAGCGCCAACAGCAGACACACGCCAAGCCCGGCGACGATCTGCATGACGATGACAGCGCCGGTAAAACGCCGGTAACACTTACCCTTGAGCTTGGC
This sequence comes from Gammaproteobacteria bacterium, assembly GCA_016199745.1. Lineage (NCBI taxonomy): Bacteria > Pseudomonadati > Pseudomonadota > Gammaproteobacteria > Gammaproteobacteria bacterium. The sequence continues at coordinate 317,080 of JACQFZ010000022.1, read as the reverse complement.
ACCGAGCACGTTATGCGACTGCGTGAGCAGCGAGGTCTGAAGACTGGTGACGAGCAAGAGTCCGGTCTGGGCTAACACGAATCCACCGAATTCTGCGGCCGCCATGAAACGCGCCAGCAACAACACCGACAAAAAATTCGCCAGACTGACGATCGATTGATCGATCAGGCTCCAGCTAGCGGCGTGATAGTTGCGCCGCCAATGACGGTAACGAAATAGCAGCGAGGACCAGCTGTCCCGCACAAACCCCTGCCCCTCGGGAACCGGATCGCTCCCGTGCTCGCGGCCTTCGTACTTCCCGGCATGGCAAGTCGGCGTGCGGGAAAAATTGGCGAGAGGTTTCGTCATTTTGTCGCGGTCTTACCCTCTTGCATCACCAACGGCGCCGGGATGACAGCCGCGTCTTGTTGCAAATACCATTCATACGTACGCTGCAAGCCGTCGCGTAAACGATAACGAGGCTGCCATCCGAGCGTCGTTATCCGACCTAGGTCCAACAGTTTGCGCGGTGTACCGTCCGGCATACTGGTGTCGAACCGAAACTCACCGGTAAAACCAACGACCTCGCGGATTGCCTCGGCCAACTCGCTGATGCGAAGGTCCTCGCCACAACCGATGTTGAGCATGTCGTCGCTGACATCACGCTCCATCAGAAACACACAGGCCTCGGCCAGATCATCGACGTACAAAAACTCGCGCCGTGCTTGGCCCGACCCCCAAATCGTCACGGCCGGATCCGCGCGCAATCGCGCCTCGTGCATCTTGCGCAGCAATGCCGGCAGCACATGGCTGGTCGCAAGATCGAAATTGTCGTTAGGTCCGTAGAGATTGGTCGGCATCACCGCAACGTAATGCGTGCCATATTGACGGTTGAACGATTCGCACAACTTGATCCCAGCGATCTTGGCCACGGCGTACGGTTCGTTCGTGACCTCGAGCGGACCGGTCAATAAATATTCTTCCTTGATCGGCTGCGGACAATCGCGCGGATAGATGCAACTCGAGCCGAGGAACATCAGTCGCGATACGCCGGCCTTGAAAGCGGCGTGAATCACGTTGGTTTCGATCATCAGGTTCTGGTAGATAAAATCGGCGCGCAAGACGTTGTTCGCGTGAATACCGCCGACCTTGGCCGCTGCCAGAAAAACATAATCCGGCCGCTCTTGCTCCATGAACCGATACACCTGCGGCTGGTTCAACAGGTCGAGCTGCTGGCGTGTTCGCCGCAGCAAGTTGCGAAAGCCGCGTTGCTGGAGGCAACGCACCAGCGCCGAACCCACCATGCCGCCGTGGCCAGCGACGAATATCTTGGCATTCTGGTTCACCGCCGCTGCTCCTCAGGACTCGAGATATTTGAAAGTCTTGAATCCTTGCTCGCGACACAGCGTGTCACGTTCGGCCAGCGCCAAGTCCTCGCGCACCATCTCCGCGACCAACGCGGCGAAGCTCGTCTTCGCTTTCCAACCGAGCTTGCGCTGCGCGGCACTGGCGTCACCGAGCAAGGTATCAACCTCCGTCGGACGGAAGTAACGCGCATCCACGCGAACGATGGTGGCGCCGACGCGCAGGCCACACGCGCGCTCGAGCTTGGCGACAGTACCGGTCTCGTGCACACCGAAACCCCGCCAACGCAGCGCGATACCAAGCTCGTTGGCGGCGGCGTCGATGAAATCGCGCACCGAATGCTGCTCGCCGGTGGCGATCACAAAATCCTCGGGCTCAGGCTGTTGCAGCATGAGCCATTGCATTTCGACGTAGTCGCGCGCGTGCCCCCAGTCGCGCTTGGAATCGAGGTTGCCGAGGTATAGGCAATCGTCCAAGCCCAAACTCACCCGTGCCAGGCCGCGCGTGATCTTACGCGTGACGAAGGTCTCGCCGCGCGTGGCCGACTCGTGATTGAACAAAATGCCGTTGCAGGCGTACATGCCGTAGGCCTCGCGATAATTCACCGTGATCCAATAGGCATACAGCTTCGCTACCGCATACGGGCTGCGTGGATAGAACGGTGTCGTCTCGCGCTGCGGCGTTTCTTGCACTTTGCCGAACAGCTCGGAAGTCGAGGCCTGGTAGAAACGTGTTTTCTTTTCCAGTCCGAGAATGCGGATAGCCTCGAGCAGGCGCAACGTGCCGAGCGCGTCGGACTCGGCGGTGTATTCCGGTTCCTCGAACGATACGGCGACGTGACTTTGGGCGGCGAGGTTGTAGAGCTCATCAGGCTGGACCTGCTGCACGATGCGGATCAAGCTGCTGGTATCGGTCATGTCGCCGTGATGCAGGATCAAGCGGCGCGGCGAGGTATGTGGATCTTGATACAGATGATCGATGCGATCGGTGTTGAACAACGACGTGCGGCGTTTGATACCGTGGACTTCGTAACCTTTGGCTAATAACAGCTCGGCGAGATAAGCGCCGTCTTGACCGGTAATGCCGGTAATCAATGCTGTTTTCATGCACCGCCTCCTTGCGACCGAAACAATGAAACTATCTCAACGTAGCTATCTCCTCTCCCAGAGGGAGAAAGAGCTAAATCTGCCTCCTTTCACCATTCCTCAAAATCGATTCAACACCGTGCCGATGACCTGTACCTGCGCGCGCCGCAAGCGTTCGGCGAAACTCTTGGCATCGCTTAGTCGCGTGCGATGACGGCGCAGCAACATCAAAGCGCCGCCGCAATGGTGGGCGATGACATGCGCATCGCCGAAGCGACTCCCAGGCGGCGTGTCGACGATAATGACGCTGAACACCTGTGACAATTCCTTCAACGCCTCCGCCAAACCGCCGCGATCGAGCAGTTCGAGCGGGTTCGGCGGTACCGGCCCTGACGTCATGAGCGAAAAGGTTTTGACGGCGGCGACGTGCTGCACCGCCTGGCCCGGTCGCATCCGGCCGGCCAGCAGCAGCGACAAGCCAACACGGTTCGGCACGCCGAATAATTCATGCTGGCGCGGCTGGCGCATATCGGCATCGATCAATAACGTCTCGCGTCCGAGTTGCGAAAACAACATCGCCAAGTTGGCGGCGAAATAACTGCGCCCGTCGGCGGCATACGGCCCGACAATGGCGAGCGTACGCTGAGCACCGAACCAGTGTTGCACCAGCAGACTACGCTGATCGCGTAGCTGCTCGACCTGCGCCGACGCCGGCCTGTGTGCCACCACAAGCTCGCGCGACAGCTTGGTGTCGCCGGCATCGAACGGCAGATGCGCGAACTGCAGCGCTAGCGCGCGTTCAACATCCTTCGCTTTGACCAAGCCGAGCTTGAGTGCCGCTTCACCGAACCGCAGCCCAATCTTTTTCTCTTGCAGCACCAAGATGTGTTCGACCTCGGCGACTGCAAGCACGCCGTCCTGCACCAGAATCTCGCCGATACTGCGCGTGCACGTCACGGATGGCGCATGGCCATTCGCGAACCAAGACTCGCGATCGGCGTATTCCGTAGGCATGACGCTCATATCAGTCTCCCTTCAGCAACTGGCCAAAAACCGGCAGGCCGAGATCGGCCTCGATGTCGCGCACGGTGCGGATGCGGCGGTCGGAGATCTCGCGCAACAGCGCCATACCGACGCCGAGAATCAAACCGACGACAGCGCCAATGAATAGATCGAACTTCGGTCTTGGAAATGACGGCGCCACCGGCACCATGGCCGGACTCAAAACCGACACGTTGGCCTGATCGAACTGCCCTTCCAGACTGGTTTGGTTCAAGCTCTGCAACATCGTGCCGTAGGCGTGCTGGGCGTTTTCCACCTCACGTTTGAGCATGTCCATCTGGTCGTACGCCTGGCGCAAGTGCAGCACCTTGGATTTTTGGTCCGCCAGCGAGCGGCGCAACGACGCCTCCTGCGATGCCGCGGCCTGGTATTGCGGATGGTTCACGCCAAGCTGGCGCGCTTGCGCGTCGTAACGTTGCGCTTGCGCAGTAATCAACTGCGCCGACAAATCCGCCATGCGCTGCGTCTCTAGATCGAGGCGATCCGCATCACCGACAATGCCGTGACGCTGTTGATACGTCGTCAGTTTGCGCTGCGCCCGCTCGAGCGCTTCGCGTTGCACCTTCGCTTGCTGTTCCAACCAAGCGGAATTGCGCTGCGCCGGGCTAACGTTCAATTTCAGATTGGTCTCGAGGTATGCCTGTGTGAAGGCGTTGGCGACGTTGGCGGCAAAACGTGCCTCCGGCGCCGAAAAATGAAATTCCACGACGCGACTCTCGCGCGCCGGTTGCACGTGCAAATTCTTGAGCAGTTTTTTGGCTAACCAGTCTCTCATGTCGCCACGTTGTCCATAGCGCCGAAATTCCTCACGTAGCGACGCATCATCATCCAACTTGAGCGTCTCGATGACGCGGCGCGCTACCGGATGGCTCGTGGCGATATCGATCTGGGTCGCGAGGTAACCGGGCAACAGCGATTCCGCGGTTCCATTTTTATCGAACGGGTCGCTGGTCTTGAACGCAATCACCACCGCCGTGGTCGCGGTGTAAGTCGGCGGCCAGTAAATATTGACGGCGAGCGCAGCACCGATCGTGAGCGCGAGACACGGTACGATCCAGCCGATGCGGCTGCGCAATATCGCCAACAGTTGCCATAGATTCATCAATCGTCCCTCGCTAGAACAGGCTCTCCTTGACGTAAATCACATCGTTCGCTTGCAGCGGCGAATCGAGACTCGACGTTACGACATTTACCTTGCCCTCGTTGTCACGCCGGCGGATCTCAATGCCACGTTGAGTGCCGCGCGCGGTCACGCCGCCGCCGACGGCAAGCGCCTGCATCAAGCTCATGTCGGGTTCCAGACGATAGGCACCGGGTTTATGCACCTCGCCGTAGATATAAAACAACTCCATGCGCGGCACGAATACGATGTCGCCTTCGTTGATCGGGATGTTTTGTGCGGCATCGCCGCGCGCCAATAGCGCGACCAGATCCACGCGCTTGTGCACGGTCTGCCCGTTCGCGCTGCGTTGCGTCACCATGAGATAATCGGCCGCCGTCGGACTCGGACCACCGGCAACCACCAACAAGTCCGCTATGGTTTTCACGTCATCGGCTTCGGGATTACGCATCGGGTACTTACCGGGCTTCGCGACCTCGCCCAAGATCGACACCAACGGGCTGCGGAAACGTACGACTTGAATATTGACCTGCGGCCGTTGCACCAACCCGCCCACGCTCAGCAGGGTCGCGAGCCGCGTGCTCGCCTCCTCGGTCGATAAGTTTGCGATCTCGACTTCTCCCAGCAACGGGAAACTCAGCTTGCCCGATTCGTTGATGCGCGCCTCGGTCGTAAGATCCGCATGGTTGTAGACCGTGATCTTTACGACGTCGCCCGTTCCCAATTTGTAGTCCTTGGCGGCCACCGCCGGCAGCGTGAACACGAGGCACCCTGCCAGCATGACGCAACGAATTAACACCGCCGCTCTCATGAATGGATTCCCAATTTCCATCGTCAGCCTCTCAAAAACTCGCACGCAGCGTGGCACTGACGCTGTGGTAACGATAATCGCCGTTGTCGGTGTTCGAATCGCGCGTGCCGGTCTTCCAAGCGAGATCGAGGTGAACATAATCGACCAACGCATAACCCAATGTGACGCGCACCGAATCGAGTCGATCGACGCGCTTTGGCGCCGAGGTCAATATCGGCGTGGGATCGCCGCGATAATCGCGCCGCTCGTTGATCAAGGTCGCGGAGAGTTTGAGCTTGTATGTCATCGCCCAGCTCGGTCCGAGGTTCGTGCCTTGCGAGACCACGTAACTTGCACTCTGATCGTCGGCCTGCGTCAGTTCGCGCCACGCCGCCATGGCCAACGTCGTCTTGCCACTCAGTGGCCAGTCGAACGTCGCGCGCCCAGTGCCACCGGAGAAATCCCGTTGCGTGACATCTAGGTAGCGACGATGGGTGTGCCCCAGTCTTAGCTGCGCGTGCGACCCTGCGGGGAAACGCCAATCCGCGACCCAGGCGGTCTCGCTTTCGTCGTAATCGTTGTCGACCGCCACGCCGGCAACATCCTGCGATTGCTCGTAATCGCCGTGGATGAACCGCTGTTGCAGGCCGAAATAGTTGGGCTCCGACATCGGTTCATCCGTCGCCGTCCCGGCAGGCACACTCAAATAGTGCAACGCAAGCGCGGTGGATACGGCCGCCGTATCGAGCACCCGGCGTTCTTCCAGGCTGTTGTCGACCTCGCGCCGTTCGGCGTCGCCCTGCACACGCCAGCGCGATAACATTAAATAGTTGGCCTCAACATAGCCGCGTTGATCACCCCGTAAATTGCGTTCGTCGGCGATCTGGGTCTCCAGATTCGCGAGCGAGCGGTCGTAGTCATAACCCAGTTTTCCGTTCCAGCGATTGCCGACGACCCAGTCCCAACGGCCGCGCGCCGAGCCGCCGTCGCTATTCAGCGCGGTGAACCGAGCAAAACGCGTTTGATCCACCGCACCATGCAGGTTGAACACCTGTCGCGCCGCCTGTCCCTGAAGGTCGACACCGGCCTCGAACACGCGATAAACGTCACCGCGCTCGTCAGTACCTAAGAGCGCTTGCGTATCCGCGTTGTCAGCTAGACGAAAGACATTGTCGTCATGCGTGACGCCGATAAACAGGTAAGGCGACAAGCCGGCGGCATGGGCCGAGGCGAGCAAGCCGTCGCCCAACACCAATCCGCTTGTGATGGCGTAGGCGGTGCACGAGGTCCAGGTCAGGCGGCGCCGATGTCGATTATTTTTCATTGAATGTGTTTCAGCGCGCGGCCACGACGGTGAACACGACGATCGAGTTCACTAAACGCTGCCAGACGAAAACGACTGCAACATCGGCCGGCGTCACCGGCGCGTTTAGCGATACGGGCGGCTCACACTCGCGGACAGCAATGTTATGCTTACTAGAATGGACATGATCGTGCCCCGCGTGCGTTCCATACATCGCGGCAACAGAGAAAAAGATTGAGCGCGTCACGCTGTGACACAACTTCAGCAAAAGGATGATGAGGATATTCATCCCGACGCTTCCCTTATTGTTAAAATTCTTCCTTGTAAAACTACGGATTACAATTCTGTTACAACGTCGAACCTACGCGCGCACGCGACAACAGCACAACGCATAACCGAGCGGCGGTGTAGTTTGGCAGCTGAAAGCAAACGGACGATGTTGGTGTGGCCAATAAATGGCCACACCACTTTGGACAGATTTATCGATTGAAAGAGGAGAGAAATCCCGCTTCGCTTAGGCGAAGCGTTAGACGGTGCGCGCGACTTCGACCCGTTCGAAGACTTCGATCTGGTCGCCTTCCTTCACGTCGCTATAATTCTTCACCGAGATGCCGCACTCGAGGCCAGCCTTTACCTCGCCGGCATCGTCCTTGAAGCGGCGCAACGATTCGAGCTCGCCTTCGAAAATGACGACGTTGTCACGCAACACGCGGATCGGTCGATTGCGTTTGACCACACCTTCGGTAACGAAGCAACCGGCAACGATGCCGATACGCGGTGCGCGAAATACTTGCCGCACCTCGGCCAGGCCAAGGAACTGCTCTTTGATCTGCGGCTTCAACATACCGCTGATGGCCGCCTTCACTTCGTTGACGGCGTCGTAAATGACGCTGTAGTAATGCACGTCGACGCCATGGGTCTCGATCAGACGACGCGCCGACGCATCGGCACGGACGTTGAAACCCATGATAATGGCGCTCGAAGCGCTCGCCAGATTGACGTCGGATTCGCTGATACCACCGACCATGCCGTGGATGACCTTGACCTTTACCTCACTGGTCGACAGCTTCTCCAACGACGCCGTCAGTGCTTCAACCGATCCCTGCACGTCGGCCTTGATGATGAGATTGAGCGCCTTTGCATCGGCGTTTTCTTGCAGCTGCTCGAAGACATTTGTCAGCTTGGTACTGCGGGCCGCGAGCTGAACATCTTTAAACTTGCCCTGACGATACAGCGCGATCTCGCGTGCTTTGCGTTCGCTTTCAACCACCACCACTTCGTCGCCCGCGCTCGGCACACCGGCGAGACCTTGAATCTCCACCGGGATCGATGGCCCCGCTTCCTTCACTGGCCGACCTTTCTCGTCGAGCATGGCGCGTACGCGGCCGAATTCGCGGCCGGCAAGAACGATATCGCCTTTATGCAAGGTACCGCGCTGGACCAGTACGGTGGCAACCGGGCCACGGCCCTTGTCCAAACGCGCTTCAACCACGAGGCCGGACGCCGGACCGGTCTTCGGTGCTTTCAATTCGAGCACTTCCGCCTGTAACAATACGGCCTCGAGCAATTTATCGATACCGGCACCGGTTTTGGCGGAAACATCGACGAATATTTCCGAACCGCCCCACTCTTCGGCAACGACCTCGTGCTTGGTCAATTCTTGGCGAACGCGGTCGGGCTGCGCTTCCGGCTTATCAACCTTGTTGACCGCAACCACCAGCGGCACCTTAGCGGTACGCGCATGATGGACCGCTTCGACCGTCTGCGGCATGACGCCGTCGTCAGCCGCGACCACGAGAATGACGATATCGGTTGCCTTGGCACCACGGGCACGCATGGCGGTGAACGCCTCGTGACCCGGCGTATCGAGGAACGTCACTACGCCCCTCGGCGTTTCAACATGATACGCGCCGATATGCTGGGTGATACCACCGGCTTCGCCGGCGGCGACTTTGGCCTTACGGATGTAATCGAGCAACGATGTCTTGCCGTGATCGACGTGACCCATAACTGTTACTACCGGCGGGCGCGGCTCAGCATCGATAGCAGCAACCCCGCCGGCATCGGCGAGTAGCGCCTCGGGATCGGTCGATTGTGCGGCCTTGGCGACGTGGCCCATTTCTTCGACGACAATCGTGGCAGTGTCGCGATCGAGTACCTGGTTGATAGTCACCATCATGCCGAGCTTCATCAAGCTCTTGATGACTTCGGCGGCCTTGACCGACATCTTCTGCGCGAGTTCAGCGACGGTAATTGTTTCGGGCAGCGCGACCTCGTGCACGATCGGCGCTGTCGGCCGTTCGAATGCGTGCTGGCCGGACATGCTCGTCACTACCGACCGCGGCTGTGGGCCGCGGGTCTTGCGGCGCATCTTTTTGCCTTCGGCAAGATGCAGCGAACCGCCGCCACGGTCTTTGTCGTTGATCTTGTTGCCGTGCCGATCTTTCTTGCCGTGCTTATCGTGCTTCTCTTTTTCTTTGACCGGCGGCTTTTTGACTTCGGGCGCCGGCGCTGGGGCGGGCGCACGCGTCTCGACCGGGGGCGCAACTGGCGCAACCGGAGCGATCACGACCGGCTCGGGGACTGGTGCCGGTTCAGGCGCTACCTCGACAACTATCTCGGGTACGGTCGGCACCAATTCAACCACTTCTTCTTGCGACTCCGGTTGCTCTTCCTCTTCCGGCGACGCTGCCGGACCTTCGATGGAGCTGCGCTTGACGAATGTGCGCTTCTTGCGCACTTCGACCTGCACGGTACGTGCCGGCCCGGTACGCGACGACTGCGTTACCTGGCTGGTCGATTTACGCTTGAGCGTAATTTTCTTGCGGCCGGAGGTATCGGTGTCGTTGCCGGTGTGATTGCCGCGCAGATACGAAAGCAGCGTCAGCTTCTCTTCGTCGTTCAGCTCATCGCCAGGATTTTTCCCGGGAATGCCGGCGGCGACGAGTTGTCGCAGCAACGTGTCCGGCGGAACGCCGATTTGCTGCGCAAAGCCTTCAATAGTGGTATTTGCCATGTAACCTTTCGCTGCCGCTAGTACTGCCTTAGGCGGTATTGCCCGCCCTGTCATCACTCGGCTCGTCGAACCAAATCGCACGTGCCGTCATGATCAATTCCTTCGCGCGCTCTTCCGTCATACCTTCGACGACAAGCAGCTCGTCGACCGATTGCTCGGCCAATTCTTCGCGCGTCTTGATACCGGAACTCGCCAACAACCGCGCGGTATGCTCGTCCATGCCTTCCATAGTGAGCAGATCTGACGATGGCTCAGCCATATTAATTTTCTCTTCTTGGGCGATCGCCCGTGTCAGCAACACATCGCGCGCACGATTGCGCAACTCCTCGATCAATTCATCGTCGAACTCTTCGATCGCGAGCAATTCCTGCTTCGGCACATAGGCCACTTCATCCAGGTTGGTGAAACCCTCCTGGACCAAAATATTGGCGACGTTCTCGTCGACGTCGAGGCAGTCGATAAAGAGCTTAACGGCGTTGGCCGTTTCGTTCGCGCCCTTCTCGGTGGCTGCCTGCTCGGTCATGACGTTCAGCTCCCAACCGGTCAGCTCGGAAGCAAGACGCACGTTTTGACCGCCACGACCGATCGCCTGCGACAACTGCTTCTCGTCGACGATGACGTCCATGCTATGAGTCTCTTCGTCGACCACGATCGACACGACCTCGGCCGGCGCCAAGGCATTGATCACAAACTGCGCCGGATTATCGGACCAAAGAATGATATCGACGCGTTCGCCGGCGAGCTCATTCGACACGCTCTGCACACGCGAACCGCGCATACCGACACAGGCGCCGATCGGATCGATGCGTTGATCTTTAGAACTGACAGCGATTTTGGCACGCAAACCGGCATCGCGTGCGGCGGCGTGGATTTGAATCAGGCCTTCGCTCGCTTCCGGCACTTCGAGCTTGAACAGCTCGATGAGCAGCGCCGGCGCGGTACGGGACAGGAAAAGCTGCGGGCCCCGCGGTACCGAACGCACGTCTTCGAGCAACGCCCGAATGCGATCGCCGGGACGCAGACCTTCGCGGGGGATCATAGAGCTCTTCGACAACAACGCTTCGGCATTGCCGAGATCGATCACGGCGTCGCCACGCTCCAGACGTTTAACCACACCCGTCACCATCTCGCCCTTACGCGGCGAGTACTGGTGCACGATTTGCTCACGCTCAGCCTCACGCACTTTCTGCATGATGACTTGTTTTGCCGCTTGCGCGGCGATGCGGCCGAACTCGACCGCTTCGAGCGACTCTTCGATGAAACCGCCGACCTGTGCTTTCGGGTCGCGCTGCAGGGCGTCGCTTAGGCGAACTTGCCGATCAGGAAACTCGAACGGATCGATGTCGTCAGGCACGATTTCCCAGCGACGAAAGGCGTCGTAATTGCCGGTGTCACGGTGGATGTGTACACGCGCGTCGACATCTTGCGTATAGCGTTTGCGCGTCGCCGTAGCGAGCGCCGCTTCGATTGCTTGGAAGATGGTTTCTTTCTCGACGCCTTTTTCGCGCGAGACCGCATCGACCACCATCAATACTTCATTGCCCATATCGAATTTCCGTCAACGTACGTCGTTTACACCTGGGGCACAAGTTTCGCCCGATCGATCGCATCGAACGGCAAGTCAAAACGTTCGCTGTCGACGTCGATCACGATGTGATCGTTCGCCACCTCTAACAGGCGTCCGGTAAAATTACGCCGGCCACTGGCCAACGCTTGCAGCAACCGCACCTTGATCGTCTCACCCTGAAACCGGTGATAATCCGCCGGTGTCACCAACGGCCGATCGAGCCCCGGCGAAGACACCTCAAGCAGGTAACTTCCGGGAAACGGATCCTCGACGTCGAGAATCGCCGACAGCTGGCGGCTAACCTTGGCGCAGTTGTCGACCGTTATGCCGCGCGGGCTATCTATATATACGCGCAATAACCGATGCTCACGACCACCGGCAAGCTCGACATCGACCAATTCGAACCCGAGCGCCTGCACGCCCGACTCAATAAGCCCTCGAAGGGCGGGATGCACGCGGCTCATAACCCTTTGTTCCACCAGGAAAAAAGTTCATGGAAGAACTTTTTTCGGAAAATCTATAAACACAAAAGTGGGCGCGCGGCCCACTTCTCGTTACACCCCAATAACAACGGGCGGGAATTATAAGCACCAAACGGCAAAGCGGAAAGCCCCCAGGACTTTATTTGCCGAGGGACGCACACCGCTGACTAAGACTAAACAGCAAATAATGAACTAGGTAGGGGGACTAAATTCCTACAGCGTAGGCCGCTAAATTCGCTGCCATAATAACAACATATGAGTTCCTTCTCTAGCGATTATTCGGCCTTCAACCCCTTTCGAACGACAGCTTCGTTGGGAATCGCCTGATAGCGCAGCTGCCGCGCGCCTTTTTTGACCCGGTCCCGAATAATTTCGATCGGTCGCTCTATTGCTGTTATCAAGATCCAGGCCAGAATGCAGGCAACCGGAATCGCCAGAAGTGCCAATCGCCAATCCGGCCGCCCTATATTGACACCCAACGTCGCGCATACTCCCATGATCAGTAATCCGCTTTGATAATGCAGGAGGTAGATTGGGTAACTGTAGTCTCCCAGTCGCTTATCCAACCGTGTGGGCATCGAAAGTAAGGCGCGATTGTTGGTCAGCGATAGGATGAGGATCGCATTGAGCAACAGGTTTACATAAAAAGACAAATTAAAGACTAGACCGGTTATGTCGCCGACGTACCAATTCAACAATATTAGAAGAATAAGAACTGGCGGCGCAAAACCATGGTCGAGCCCTTTCCATAACCGCAGCAAATCGGCTTTGTAAAAGTAAATTAAGGCGCCCAAAGAAAACGGCAGCGATGCCGCCGGAAGGACGTTGTACTTATATTTCCATCCCAGGCCCAAGACGTTGATGGCAACGTGATAAATGACCCCAAGCAAAAGCCACATTAATACCCTGCGTCTATTTTTGGACAGACCCAGTCCGATGAGGGCATAAAAAGCTAACTCAACCGTGAGCGCCCACGAGGGAGGAACCAGACGCGGGTAACCACCCGTAGGAAAGAAGATAAAGGCATTTTTTAAACTCGATAATACATTCTCCGGCGGGTACAGACCGGGGTGGAGCGTGACGGAAAAACTCTTCCCCACCCATAGAATGATCACAATCGATACGACGCACGCCGCCCAATACATCGGATAGATCCGCAAAATCCGATTCATCCCATACCTGAATAGTCCCCGACGCGAGTATCCGTAGCTCTCCTGAACAATCAGCGTCATTAAATAGCCGCTTAGCGTGTAGAACCCGAAAACGGCATAGGTCCCTATACCTTTGACACCCGCCAAATGACCAGAAAGCACCATCAACGCCAACAGTATTCGATATGTTCCAAACATCGTCCGATAGCCTCCCTGGGAAACTGATAGTTCTGCGGGGATCCCCCATGCAGTTGCCGTAAAACGGCAAAGCACGACATCACCACCGATCTTCGGCCGATGACAAACAGACACAGTTAAAACCGCGATAAATTTATTGCAAGGATTCCACGCTGCCGCAATTGATCGGAGTAATCTGCAATTTTCTCTTTTTAGAGAATTTCGGATTAACCTTGACCCGGCTGGCACAGTACCGAAGGACCATCCCTAGCCGAATCTGATTAGTGACATTAGCGCCACCCGTGTGCAGATTGCGCGGATCAAACAGACAAAATTCTCCCGCCTTCATCGGAAAAATTTTGATATGGTCGCGCAGCCGCTGTGCTTCCTCGGCGCAAATTTCCTGATAGCGGCGGGATGGTTTTCCACCGGCTGCAGACAATTGCTGGCTGCGGTTGGTCTCGACCAGACGATGTAGATCGATATGCCGATAATGCACGGCCTGAAGCGCGCCCATCTCGACCGGAACATCACCGAGCGCCAACCACGTCGTAATCGAGTGAAAGTCACCCGATCCATCGCTAAGCAGGCTGGGCTCAAAATATTGCAATTGATCAATATCAATATGCCAATTGACGCCCGATTGCGGCAGTTTCGGATACAACCGGGTCTCGACCAGTTGCAACGAGTCTTCCTCGAAGACTTCACTAAGCCGAGCGGTAATTGCTTTATCCGTCACCAAGTTCATCAACCTCGGCCAGGATAGATGTAAATCGAATTGGGCGGCTCGGCTATATGTTGCCGTTTGCAACTTTTCGGCGCCTTCGATCCGCAAGGCCGCCAACTCCTCGGTCGACCAACTGATCCGAAATAGCGAGGAATACCCTGTCTCCTTGATCGTTTCCTTCAGTACGTTCATGATCGTTTTTCCCTTGATCGTTTCTAGTCAGCCTTGGTTTGCTACGACAGCGTCTCTTCCGCCGTTAGCTTGGAAATCGTTGGCGAATCTCGCCCGGTCGTCACGTTGTCGCGAATGCGTCCCTCATCGAGAGTGACGATGCGATCGGCAATATCGAAGTACCGGTCATCGTGACTAATCACGATGGCAGTCTTACCTTGGGCTTTGAGCTCCGGCAGTAACATCTGATAGAACACGCGTCGGAACACGGGGTCTTGATCTGCTGCCCATTCGTCCAGAACGTAAATGGGGCGATCTTCTAAATAGGCAGTCAGCAAGGCCAAGCGTTTTCGTTGTCCGCGGGAGAGATCAACCGTCGAGAACATCCCCTCGCGAATACGCACCTTGTCGTCGATCTCCAGCGTTTCCAGATAGCGCTGTGCATGTTGTTCGACACGATCGCGATTAAGTCCGATAAGACCGTCGAACACCGGAGTATCGGCAAATACCAGGCTGAACAATTGCCGAAATACTGCGCGATTCTCGTCGTTGACCGGCACCCCATCGAGCAACAGCTGCCCGCTGTCAGGCAGATATAGACCGGCCAGCAATTTTGCTAAGGTGGTCTTGCCGCTGCCGTTGCCACCGACGATAAAAACCAACTCGCCCGGCGACAGCATGAGATCAATCGGTCCTAATTCAAATGGATGGGCGTCCGACTTTCCGCCGTAGCTGTAGCACACACCCCGCAGCTCCAACCGTTGCCATTGCGGCACCAATGCTGCCGCATTAAGTCCCTCGCCGTGTTCCAACGTCAAACGCAATTCACCGATCTTGCGTAAAGCGACGCGGGCACGTGACATTAGCGGCAACCACGCCATGATGCGTTCCAGCGGCGCTGTCAGGTAAAGGATCACCAGCACATACGCGACCAGCGTCGCATGACTCAACGGAAACGACGCCGGCCGCGCGAATATCAACAAACCGATGGCGACGAAGAACAGCAATCGCCCGAGCGTCGCCGCCGTGTTTTGAATCGAGAATCCGGCGATCTGTTGTTCGCGCACCTTGGCATCAGCCGGCGCCAACAGCTCGACCATAAACGCCCGCCGGCGACCGGCATGCACCTTTAATTCCTTGACGCCGCTGATTAAGGTGTCGATGTGATGCATCAATTGGTCGAGATATTCGCGACCTCGTTGCAGATAGACGTGTGCACGGCGCGAGACCATTCGGTAACTCAGCACGCCGATGCACAAGAACACCAGCGTCGGCACGAACGCTATCGGTGATAACCAGCCGAGATATAAAATGCCAGAGAGCATGATGATGACACTGACGAATACCGTCGGCAACGCGTTCAACGCATGGGCGACCGCGATGACATCGGTCGTCAGCGTGGCATAGAGTCGGCCGGCGCCGAGTTGTTCGATTTGCCGCAGCGGCGCGTCCATGATTCGCTCACACAGGTGTTTGATCAGCTCCGACACCGAATGCTGCGATAACCGTGTCAACAACGACTGCGAAATAATGCGCGATATTAAAATGACGACGCAAAGACCGATAAACAGCCACATATTGATAGACGCTGCCGAATCCGGCTCGCGTAACACGCGATGAATCAGTCCTATCAACGCCACGCTGGCTACACCACTAATGACGCCGATAAGCGTCGCCAATAGCACGACGCGGCGTGACGCCTTAAGCAGAAACAATATGAGCCCCATAATTCCTCTCTTCTTCCTTCGCGTTACCGATCGGTCAGCCGCTCGAGCAACGCGTGTTCAATATTTTCGATGTTAGGCTCACGCATGATGGCATAGTGGTTGCCGCGAACCGGATGTTCTGTCAGCTTTGTAAAAAGTGACTGCCAACGCTCGGCCGTATCAAAGTGGCGGCGCGCGCGCCTTGACGCCTTCGCGGTCGGATTATGGGCACGAAACAGCAACACCTCACCGTCATAAGGCAGCGGCTGGTAACGGGTAAGCGCCTGGACATGCAGCTGACAAATTCGCGCGAGATTCTCCAACTGCTCCTCACCGATTTCCGGCGGTAAAATCAATGTCTTGCGCGCACGTTGCAGCACCGCCCGCCAGCGCATCCGCTTCGGCAACGCCAACAACATCTGCGCCGGCACACCGAAGCGGGCGGCAATCCATTTGATCGCCGCGTCATCGTCGAGCACCGCCGACGGCTCCTGCGATTTCGGTAAGTGCGTATCGAACATCGCAAGCAACTCAACAGATTGCCCTTGGGTGCGCAGCTGCTGCGCCATCTCGAGCACCAACATCCCACCCATGGACCAACCACCAAGGCGGTATGGACCTCGGGGCTGCCGTTCGCGGATTGCCGCCAGATAGTAAGAGGCCATCTCCGTTAAATCACCGTGCGCGGCCCGCTTGCCGTCAATACCGGCCGCCTGCAGGCCATAGATCGGCAAACGTTCGCCTAAGCGGCGAGCAAGATCAGCGTAAATCGCCACATGCCCACCCAATCCATGCACCAGAAACATCGGGCGCTCGCTGTTACCGGCGGCTGCCAACTCGACGAGTGGTGAGTCCGAATCGGGGACGAATAGTTTCTCGACGATACGGACCATCTCCGACGACGTTCCGGTGTCGACCGGTTCGAGCGACGATTGGCGGCCATCGATCGCTATCGCCAGTTCCGCTACCGTCGGTTTTGCAAACAATGCTACCAATGGCAATTCGACCGAGAATTCCGCACGAATCCGTGTCATTAAGCGCACGGCCAGCAACGAGTGACCGCCGAGATCGAAAAAATTATCGCGCCGACCGACCCTTGGAACGTTCAGCGTCTCGCCAAAAATATCGGCCACGCGCCGTTCCGTCTCCGTGACCGGCGATTCGTACGCGGTTTGCAGCTCGACCGCTCGCCGCCCGACCTCGTTGGCTAACAGCTTACGATCGATCTTTCCCGTCACCGTCAGCGGTAACTCAGATACCGTGACGAACGCCGACGGAACCATAAATTTCGGCAGCTGCTCACTCAGAAATTCCCTGAGCTCGGACGGCGACGGCGCATCAGTGCCGCCGACAACACAAGCGACCAACCGCGGTGAACC